>JAWLGW010000039.1:0-15695 GCA_041690735.1 Planctomycetota bacterium | reverse complement strand
CGACCCCGAGCGCGAGCGCGAGTGACCGAGCCAGCCGCGGCGAGGACCGACGAGAATGCTGGCTTCGTTCCTGGACGCCTCCTTACTCTCCTGCAGACCCTACCCCGCATGGAGTACGCTGCGGGCATGAAGCGACCCCTCCTCGCGCTGGCCGCCCTGTGCGCCCTCCCCCTGTTGCGGGCGCAGGAGGACGGGATCGGGCCGCCGCCCGCGGGACGCCACGGGCGGACGCTGGAGCTCGCGGCGCCCGACGGCTGGAAGCCGGCTCCCCTCCAGGAGGGGGAGCGGCAGGCGTTCTACGTCCCCGTGCCGACCCAGGACGAGGCGGAGGGCGACCCGGAGGTGTCCGAGCCGCGGACCCTGCGGGTGTCGGTGTACCGCCTGGGCCCACGGCCCCGGCCGCTGCAGGAGCAGGTGGCCAGGTGGGCGCGCTCCTTCCTGGGAGAGGACGGCCGACCGCTCGCTCCCGCCGCGGCGCGGGTGAAGCGGCTCAGCGGCGCCCCCTTCCCCACGCACCTCGTCCGCCTGGAGGGGACCTACCGCGCCCCCCGCGCCCCCGGCGCGGAGGAGGAGGTGCGCCGCCCCGGCTGGGCCGGCCTCCACGCCCACCTGGTGGCTCCCGACGGCACGTCGACGGTGATCCTGGTGGGGCCTCGCGTCGCGGTCGCCGCCCTGGAGAAGCAGCTGGTGGCGTTCCTGCGCTCGGCCGAGCTGCGGGTGGGCGCGACCGCCGATCCCCGCGAGGCCGAGGGGCGAGACGTCGCCGAGGACGAGTGAGCGAGGCGCCTGCGGGAGGTCGGCTCCAGGTCCTGTGGGGAGGGATCCCCGCTCGCGACCGCCGCTTCTACGGGGTCGTGGCGGTGTGTTGCCTCCTCGGGCTGGTGGCGGGGCCGCTGTGGGCGGCGCTGGATCGCCAAGTGCGGGTGTCGGCGCGGTTCTGGGCGGGCGGGGTGTCCGCGACCAGCGGGCCCGGCTGGGGAGGCGCCGGCTCCGACACCGATCCCTGGGGCCGTCCGGTCCTCTATGCCCGCCTGGGCGAGGTGCAGGTCACCAGCGCCTACTCCACCGGCCCCAACGGCGTGGACGAGGGCGGGCTGGGGGACGACGTCCCGATCCTGTCGCACCGGGACCCTCGGCTGGTGGCCTACATGCTCCTCCCCTGGGTCGTGGTGGCGCTGACGCTGACCTCGGCGCTGTGCTGGGAGCTGGTGCGCTTCCTGCAACGGCCCGCGCTCACGACGCGCACCGAGGTGTGGGCCTCGGCCCTCGCCGCCCTCCCCGTGGGCGGCGCCGCGGCGGGCCTGGTCCTCCTGGCGCTCCGCTGGGGCTGGCTCCCCGAGGGCCTGCGGGCGGCGCTGGAGGGGAGGCTGCTGATCCCGCTCGAGGTGTCGCTGGCGGCCTGGTCGGTGGCCGCCGCCTTCGGCGCGATCCTGTGGGTCCGCCTGCGGCGGGAGAAGGCGGGGGAGGGGGAGTAGCGCCCGGAAAAAAATCGGGCTGCAGACTTCCGGGAGCGCCCGCCGATAGGCAGGGGTGAAGGAGGACTGCCATGAGCGATGCCACGATCCTGCGCTTTCCCCGTCGGGACCGCGAGCGCCCCAGCCGCTCCGGGCGCTTCTCGACCCGTTCGATCTACCGCGGGACCCGCGCCGAGGGCGAGGCGGACACCGGCTCGGGCGAGAAGCCCACGCTGCGGCTGGTGCCCGAGATCGCCACGGACCGGCCGGGGATGGCGACCGACTACTCCTGCCGGCTGGGGAAGGGCGAGATCGCCCGGATCCGCCTCAGCGACGACGGCCCTCGCCGGCAGGTGATCGACTGGGTGTTCGTGCCTCCAGCCCACCGGGCGAGCGGCGTCGGCCGTCAGCTCATGCGGCGGGTGGTGGCGGACGCCGATCGGCTCGGGGTGACCCTCAGCCTGGAGGCCCGCGCCTGCGCGGGGCTCGAGCAGGGGCAGCTCGAGGCCTGGTACGGTCGGTTCGGCTTCGTCGTGACGGGCGCCCGCGGGACCTTCGGCCCGGTGCTCGTGCGCGCCCCCCGGGCAGGAGCGCGCCTCGCGGCCTAAACCGGATACGGCTCTTCGAGCTGCTCCGCCCGCTGCAGGATGAAGAACGACAGAGGGACACGGCGCCGGCCCACGGCGCCGTAGGCCTTTCCCAGCAGCAGGTCGGGGCCGAGCTGCACGACGTAATCCCGCAGCAGGCCGCTCGGGTCGAGGCGCGGGTTGCGGCCGCAGTCGTAGTTGATCAGCAGCGCGTGCGGGTAGCGGTCGTCGGGCGGGCTGGGGGCCACCACGTCGTAGAAGCCGTGACGGCGGGGACGGCCGCGGCGGTCGCGCTTCACGAGCCAGGGGTCGAGGGGGCCGCTGGGCTCCACCATGACGTTGTAGCCCCGCACCAGGTCGCCGGCCGGCACGAACCCCTTCTTGAACTTGCGGAACCCGAGCAGCCTGGTGACGAACGGCACGTTGTAGCCGTTCCACTCCCAGGGGGCGATCGCGTCGGCGTCGGGGGTCTCGCCCGCCTCGAGGGCCGCCTCCAGCTCGGCGGTGGACCAGGTGGCCACCTCGGGCAGGTCGAGGGGGTCGAGCCGCAGGCGCGGCTGCGCGGCGGCGCGCGCGGGGGGGCGGAGCGTCTCCACCGGTGAGCTCATGGGGCTCATAGCCAGCCCTCCTGCTTGTACCAGCTGAGGGTGTCGCGCAGCCCCCGGCGGGCTTCGGGGACCTCCAGCGCGAAGCCGGTCGCGGCGAGGCGCGTGGTGTCGAGGACCAGGTCGCGCTCGAGGTCGCGCAGCAGCCCGCGGGGGAGGGCCCGCTGCGGCCGCAGGCGCGGCGGGAGCCACTCGTCGAGGGTCCGCTGCGCGGCGGCGGCGCCGCCCAGCAAGCGCCGGGCGGTGCGGCGGGGGACCGGCGGCAGGTCGAGGAACGCGTTGCCGCTGTACAGGGCGATCAAGCGCAGGGCGTCCCGCGCGGTGAGGGTGGGCTCGCCCGCCACGTTGAACACGCGCTGGTGGACCTCCGGGAGCGACGCCAGGTGGACGGCGGCCCGGGCCACGTCGCGGGCGTGCACCAGCGCCACCCGACCCAGCACGTTGCGCGGCCAGGCCAGCACGGGCTGGCGAGCGAGCGTCAGCAGGACCGCGCCCCAGCTCGCCGCCTGGCGCGGCCCGTACACGGCGCCGGCCCGCAGCACCAGGGCCTGGGGAGCTTCGCAGGTCAGCGCCACCTGCTCGGCGGCGGAGAGGTGTCGCTCGAGCGGCTCGTCGGGCACCAGCGGGGTGTCGTCCTCCCTGGCCGCGGCGCCCTCGGCGGGCGCGTAGGCCTCGCCGCTCGTGATCAGCACCACCCGCGCCACCCCCGCCTCGCGGCAGGTGCGGAGCAGGGTGTCGGTGCCGCGCACGGCGATCGCCTCCTGGCGCGCGGGGTCGCCCTCGACCTCGAGCGGGCCGTGCAGCAGGCCGGCCTGGATCACCCACTGGACCCCCTCCAGCACGTCGCGGGGCGGCCCGTGGATCGGGTCGACCGGCGCCGGCTCCAGGCCCAGGCCGCGCACGACGCTGGGGAGGACGCCCCGCGCGGGGTCGTCCTGCAGGCAGGCCTCGGCGGCGTCGAAGGCGACCACCTCGTGGCCGACCTCGGTCAACGCCTCGCACACGTGCGTGCCGAGCGGCGTGCAGGCGCCGAACACGGCGACGGCCGCGGGGGCGGAGGACGGGGCGGCGGGGTCCATGAGCGCTCCCTCCGAGCGCGGTCATTGAAGCCGCCCGCTGAGAAGGCTGCAAGGAGAGGTCGGAGCTCAGGCCTCGGGGGCCGAGGGCTGCTCGCGCGGCGCCCCGACCGGGTCGGCGGCGACGGGCTCCGCCCCCTGGCCGTCCCCCAAGAAGCGGCGGGAGGCCTCGACCCGGGCGCGGTAGCGGCGCACCTCCAGGGCGACCCGCTCGGCGTCCCAGCCGAGGACGTCGCCCATGACCCGAGCCGCCTCCTCGCAGCAGCCCAGGCCCTGGTCGCGGGCCTGCAGGAAGATCAGCGTGCGCCGCCGCAGCACGTCGTCGAGGCGGCGCGCGAGCTCGAACCGGGCCGCGTACACCACCTCGTCGACCAGGTAGGGCAGGTCGTCCACCAGCCGGCCCGGCCGGACGCCGGCCTGCTTACCCGCCGCCAGGACGTCTCGGGCCCGCACCCCGTAGGTGGTCGCCAGGTGCTCGGCCACGTCGGGCTCGAGGGCGTGCTCCGCCGCCAGCGAGGCGGCGTAGGCGCCGAGGTCGCGCAGGGCCACCGGGTCGGCGGCCCCCGGCAGGGGCAGGTCCTTGGTGCGGCAGGGGTCGAGGGCCCGCCGGGTGCCCAGCTTGCGCAGGGCCCGGTCCACCACCTGCTCGGCCATGAGCCGGTAGGTGGTCAGCTTGCCCCCCACGATCGCCAGCAGGCCCGGGTCGAGGTTGAGGATCTCGTGCTCGCGCGACACGTCCGAGGCGTGGGCGCTCTGCTCGTCGGACATGAGGGGGCGCAGGCCGGCCCAGGTCGAGACCACGTCGCCGACCGTGGCCTGCAGCCGCGGGAAGTACGCGTTGACCGCCTCCAGCAGGTAGTCGACGTCGGCGCGGCTGGCCTCGAGAGCGTCCGCTCCCTCCGGCTCGTCGGTGTCGGTGGTGCCCACGATCGTCCGGGCGCCCCAGGGGATCGCGAACATGACCCGGCCGTCGCGGGGGCCGGTGAGGACGACCGCGTGGTCCACCGGCAGGCGCGCCCGGTCGAGGACGATGTGCACCCCCTTGGTCGGTCGCAGCAGCCGGCGGCCGACGGCGCGACCAAGCAGCTCGTCGCTCCAGGGGCCGGCCGCGACGACCGTCACCCGGGCCCGCACCTCGACCGTCGCCGCACCCTCGGGGTCGTCGGCGAGGGCGCGCGGGTCGAGCAGGTCGCGGACCCGCGCTCCGGTGGTGCGGTGGCCGTCGCCCAGGAGCTCGAGGACCTGCGCGTAGGTCACCACCAGGGCTCGGTGGTCCTCGGCGTCGAGCGCGGTCTCCAGCGTGAGCCGCGCGTCGTTGGTCATGCAGTCGTAGTAGCGGGCCGCGCCGTTGAGGCCCTTCCCCTGCAGCTCGGGCTCGGCCCGCAGGGTGCGCGCGCGGGAGAGCATCTCGTGGCGGCGGTAGTTGCGGAACATGGCGAGCAGGTCGTAGGCCCACATGCCGATCGCCACCATGAACATGCCGACGCGGCTCGACTTGTAGACCGGGAACAGGAACGGCAGCGGCCGCGCCAGGTGCGGGGCCAGGCGCATCAGCAGCGCGCGCTCGCGGGTGCCCTCGAACACCAGCCCCAGCTCGCCCTGCTCGAGGTAGCGCAGCCCGCCGTGGATCAGCTTGGAGGAGGCGGAGGAGGTGCCGTTGGCGAGGTCGGCCTTCTCCACCAGCGCCACGGTCAGCCCGCGCAGCGCGGCGTCGCGCGCGATCCCGGCGCCGGTGACGCCGCCGCCGATCACCAGCAGATCGAACTCGGTCTCGCCCAGGCGGGCGAAGCGCCTGCTCCGTTCTTGCATGACGCGCCACTCTATCGCGTCGCCGGGCCCCGTGGTGGGTGGGCGTCTGGCGCGGCTCGCCCGCGCGTGCGGGGCGGCGGCAGCGGGATCGGTCTCGCCTGCGCGCGGTCAGGCCGGTCGACGCGCTCGCGGCGGCGCTCTCGGGAGCGGTCGACGGGGCGCGAGGGCGCGTCGGCGGAGCGCTACTTCCGCGGCGGGCCGTTGATCGCGATCAGGTTGCCGTCGGGGTCCGCCACCACGAACCAGCGGGTGCCCCAGTGGGTGTCCTGGGGCTCGATCCGGACGTGCTCGCCGGCGCCGAGGCGCTCGAAGCGGGCTTCGAGGTCGTCGGTCTGCAGGTGGACCGTGGGCTGGGTGCCGCGCCGGCCCGAGCGCCAGGCGTCGTCGTCCTCGTCGGGGTGCGGCTCGGCCAGGACCACCTCCACCCCGCCGCCCGACTGGAGGACCGCGCCGCGGGAGCCGGGGGCGTCGCCCCAGGAGGCGACCAGCGACCAGCCGAGGCGGTCGCGGTAGAAGGCGAGCGAGGCGTCGAAGTCCGACGGGGCGATGAACAGGTGGTGGAACGCATCGGGGGTCGCGGTCATGGCAGCTCCTCAGGGGCGCCCACCATAGCAGGGGCGCCGCGCCCACCTCAGCGAGGCTCGGGGGAGCCGACCACGCGGAACAGGCGCACGCCCTCGTAGCTGGCGACCGGCTCGAAGCGGGGATCCGTGGCCGCCCCGCTGAACAGGGCCTCGAGCCGCGGCGCGACGTCCAGCGCCGGGCGGTAGTCCTTCAGCAGCAGGTACTCGGCCCGATAGAAGGCCGCGGCGGCCGCCACCGCGTCCAGCCCGCCCACCGGCGCCATGACGGCCGGGCGCCGGGTGGCGTAGCTGGCGAGGATCGGCTGCAGGCACAGCAGGGGGCGCCCCTGCGCGTAGCCCGCCCCCTGCAGCAGGCGCTCGGTGTGGGCGTACACCCGCGCCAGACGCTCGACGCTGCCCTGGTGCGGCGGCGGCCGCAGGGCGCTCCAGCCCAGGCCGACCGCCGCCGCCCCCGCGAGGGCGACGGGGATCGCCCGCCCGGCGCGCGCCCCCCACACGGTGCCCACCCGTCGCGCCAGGTCGGCGACGACCGCCGCCGCGCACCAGCACACCACCGGCACCAGCGGCACGCAGGTCCGGAGGTGGTAGGTGAGGCCGGTCGCGATCACCCCGTAGGCCAGCGCCAGGGCCAGGGCGAAGCACAGCGCCGCCGCCCCGGCGGCCAGGCGCCGGCGCAGGAGCAAGCCGTGCCCGAGGACGATCGTCGCCGCCCCGCCCGCCGAGCCCGCCACCATGAGGTACGCCCCCAGCACGGCGCCCACGGCGCGGACCTTCTCCACCGCTCGGGCGCCGGGCGCGGCCAGGACGAACTCCAGATAGCTGGCGGCGTCGGGGAGGGGGCCGAAGGCGTACAGCTGCCGGGGCTCGGTCAGGAAGGGGACGCGCGCGCCGGCGCCGGTCCAGGGGGTGCCGAAGGTCCACAGGCAGCGGGCCGACCAAGGCAGGGCCAGGGCCGCCGCGCCCGCCAGGATCCACCCCGCTTGCTTGCGCGTGGGCAGCGGCAAGCCCAGCCGCCAGGAGAGAGGCAGCAGCAGGGCGCTGGTCCCGGCCAGGACCGCGAAGGCGTCGGCCCGGGTGAGGGCGAGGAGGCCCAGCACCCCGCCCAGGGCGAGGGCGTGCCCCCGCCGCTCGGGCCGCCCGGCCACGTCCTCGTACAGGAGGAGCGCGCCGGTCAGCAGCGCCGCCTGCAGCACGCTCGAGTCCGCCGTCACGCCGTAGGTGCGCACGTGGGGGTGGAGCACCACCGCGACCCCGGCCGCGAACCCGAGGGCCGGGTCGCCCAGGGTGCGCCCGACCAGCAGCGCGCACAGCCCGGCGGCGAGCGCGGTCCACAGCACCGAAGGGGTGGCGGAGTGGGGATAGTCCGCCAGGGCGGCGGCGGGGGCCAGCAGGAGCGCCGGCAGCGGCATCCAGTAGTCGTGCGCCGGGCGGGGGAGCGCCGGCTCCCGGCGCAGGTGGTGCCACACCGCGTCCTCGATCAGGCCGCGCCCCTCCGCGAGGTTGCGCGCCACCATGAGGTAGTAGCCCTGATCGTTGTCGACCGGGAGCCGGTAGGCGGTCATGGCCGGCCACAGCGCCGGCACCGTCAGCAGGGCGACGAGGAGCGCGGCCAGGGCCGGCGGGCGCCGCCAGCCTCGCTCCTCGGCAGGAGCCTCCCTCACCGCCGGTCTTCGCTCACGGGCAGCGCGCCGCTGCGGCTGAGGAGGTAGGTGATCAGGTCCTCGAGGGCCGCGTCATCGACCTGCTCGACCGTCACCGGCGGCATGCGGGCTGGATACTCCCCGAGGGGGGCCAGCACGCTGGCCTGGGGGGCGGGCCCGCGCAGGAAGGCGCGCAGGTGCGCCCGGGCGCGCTCCTCGGTCCGCAGGCGGGACAGGAGCACGTCGCCGACGCCGACCAGCGGCGGCGCGTTGGCCGGGACGCCGTCCTGGTGGCAGCTGGCGCAGGCGCCCGTCCGGAACAGAGCGCGCCCTCGCCCCACCGCGTCGCTCGGCGGGGGCGGCGGCGCGACCGGGTCGAGGGGCGGGCCCACCGCCGAGGCCTCGGCCCGTACGTCGCTCCCGCCGGCCAGCAGCAGCCGATCGCGGGCGGCGGCCAGGGCGAGGAGCGCGAAGGAGGCGGCGATCGTGGGGTCGTCCTCGTGCATGAGGCGCGACTCGGAGCGGAAGCTGTAGCCCTTGCGGCCGTGCAGCTCACCCAGCCGGCGCACCACCTCCTGGGCCCAGCGGTGCGGCCGCGCGTCCTCGCCGGTGATCGTCCACACGCCGGCCCGGTGCAGGCCCTGGGCCAGGGCGGCCAGGTAGTAGAACAACAGACCGCCGCCCCACCCCACCGGGTCGGGCTCGAACCCGGGGACCTCTCCCAGGGAGTAGCGGCGGGCCAGCCACCGCAGGGCCGCCAGGACCTGCGGGTCCTGGGGGCGGGGGCCGTCGGCGCGGCCGCGCAGGTCGATCCGCCGGGTGGCGAGGAGGGCCAGGAGCCCGTCGGCGGTGGCGCTGCCGTAGCTGCGGAACACCAGCAGGTCGTCGCTGACCACGTCGTCGAGGGCCTTGCTCATGCGGGGCGTGAAGCCGAAGCCCCCGTCGCGCAGGCGCCGCTCGGCGGCGTGCCCCCGCTCCCCCTCCGCCGTCCACAGGGCGTAGTTCTGCACCAGGTCGAGGTACAGGCCGGCCCGATGCCAGGTCGGGTGGTCGGCGGGCAGGTCTGCTGCGTCGAGCGCCAGGAGCGCGAACCGCGCCGTGGAGACGTCGGCGCGCAGGTCGGCGCTGCGGAGCTCGTCTCGATAGCTCCAGCCGCCGTAGCGCGAGTCGATCGCGTCGTAGCCGTGCGCCTCCTGGACCTGCGCGCGGACCAGCCACTCGGTCAGCTCGCTCCGCGGCTGCTGCGCCTCCTCGGGCAGGGCGAGCAGCAGCAGCGCCGTCCCGTACACCCGGTGCTGCTCGAGGTGCGCCGGGTCCTCGAGCCCGCCGTCGAAGCCGCGGTAGCCCAGCAGCAGCTGCCGCAGGTCGTCCAGGACCTCGCCCGCCCCCTCCGGCAGGTCGGCGCCCGCGCGAGCGAGGGCGTGAGCCACCAGCGCGCTGACGGCGACGCTGGGTTGATCGGAGCGCTGGTAGTGCGGCCACAGCCCGTCGCGTCGCCGCGCGTCGAGGAGCTGCTCGGCGGCGGCCCGGATCAGCCGCCGGGCGAGGGTCAGCTCGTAGGCGCCCCTGGCGAAGTGCTCGTCCACGAGGCGCACCACCCCGCCCTCGCCCAGCGGCTCGCCGTCGCGCAGCACCTTCAGCTCGAGCGCCTCGCCCGGGCGCAGCGCGCGCAGCCTGGCCTGCACCTCGGCCGGGGTCTCCACCTCCTCGCCGCCCATGGCGAGGAGCACGTCCCCCGAGCGGATCCCCGCGATCGCCGCGGCGCCGTCCTCGAGCAGGTCGTCGACGCGCAGGCCTGGCCCGTCCTCGATCTCCTCCAGGAACACGCCCAGGCTGCGCTCGGTGGGCGTCTCGCCCTTCGGACCGGTCGGGGCGACGATCGGCGGCCGCGAGGGGCTCGGTCCCTGCTGCAGGGCGCGGCGCAGCAGGTGGGCAGCCCCCGCCGCCAGGGCGATCACGAGCGCCCACAGCGCCAGCTCGCGCCCCTTCACTCGCGCCCCTCCGTGAGGGCGAAGGAGCCCTCGAGGGCGAGCAGGTCCGCGGCCGGCTCCTCGCCCTCGGGCCACAGCAGGAGCAGGCTCACGGCCCGGCGGCCGGCGGCCGGGAACAGCGAGCGCTGCACCACGTGCGCCGTCTCGTACTGGGCGGTGCGCTCGCCGTACCGCGGCAGGCGGGCCCGGAACTCGAGGCGCAGCCCGCTGGCGCCGCCGGCACCCAGGGGCTCGCCGCTCAGGCGTTCGTAGCTCTCCCAGCCCTCCCAGGCGGCGACCTCCAGGCGACGCGTGAGCTCCGCCGGCTGCGCGGAGTCGGGGAGGTCCTGCACCCGGACCACCGCCCGGCCGTTGCCCACGATCAGCGTCAGCCGGTCGGCGGGCGAGGTGGCGGGCAGGGCGCGGGCGCCCTCGGGCAGCGTCAGGCCGAAGCCCACCGGATCGCGGTAGGCGCCCTGCCCCTGCGGCGGGGGAGGCGGCGGGCTCGCCAGGTCCCCCGCCTGCCAGTCGGCGAGGCGGGCGGGGTCCTCTCCCAGGGCCGCCAGCAGCCGACGCGCGATCGTCAGCACCGCCGCGGCCGGCCCGGGCGCCGCCGCGCCGCTCCGCTCCACCGCGGCCGTCCAGGCCTCGGCGCGCGTTGCCAGGAGCGGCGGCAGGGCGGCGAGGTCGCGGCCGACCTCGGGCAGCGGCGGGAACACCACCCGCCGGCGGTAGGTGGCGAGGTCCATGCGCGCGATCCGCAGGGCCTTGCTCCAGGCGGCCAGGAACTCGACCGAGAAGGCGGCCCGCTGGGTGGCCACCGCGACCCGCCGCTCCTCGCCGTCCAGCCGGGCGCGCGCCCGCTCGATCGCGGCCAGGTGGAACGCCCCCCGCCGCTCGAGGGCGGCCGCGAGGTCGCGCAGCGTGCCGGCGGCGCCCCGGTACCAGGCGAGCATGCGCTCACGCGCCGCCCGCTCCTCCTCGGGCGAGCCCAGGCGGAAGGCGACGCGGGCGCCCTCCACCTCGACCGCGTACCGCCCGGGCAACAGCAGCCGCGCCGTCCGGAGCTGCAGGCGGCAGCGCCCCTGCGCGTCGCGCAGACCTCGCGCGACCAGCGGACGTGCCGGCGGTCGCCCGGGCTCCTCCGCCGGCGCGTCGACCGCGACCAGCCGCCCTTCCACCGGCCCCGGAGCGCCGGGGAGCGGCCCCTCCAGCGACACCGTGGTCAGGCCGGCGCGCTGGACCACCTCCGCCTCGAGGTCTTGCTGGCCCTGGGCAGGGGCGGCGGCGAGCAGGCAGGCGAGCAGCGGGAGCGAACGGCGAGCGAGCACGCTCCGACGGTAGCGGCGGGCGGGGCGACGGTCCAGGGCCGGGCGGCCCTCAGCTCGAGGCGCTGCGGGCGCGGAAGTAGCCGGCGAAGGCCCCGGGCGTGAGGAGGGTGCCGCGGCACCAGTCGACCAGCGCCAGGCGGCGGTCGGTGGCGAGGCCGGTGAGGGCGGCGACGTCGGGGCCGAGCGCTTGCCCCGACCCCCACCCGTACAGCCCCAGGCAGGCGACGCCGCCGTCGGCCACCCGGCCGTAGACCTGGATCGCCGAGGCCACCTGGAAGGCGAACCCGCTGGCGACCAGGGCCTGCACGCCGCGATAGCTGAGGCCGTCGTAGCTGAAGGCGCCGGTGAAGCGCTCGCGGACCTCGGGCAGGGGGAGGCTGCTCGGCGGGAGCGGGCGAGGCACCTCGCGTCGTACGTGCAGCAGCGGATAGCCCCCCGGGACGCGGCGCTCGATCGCGCGGCGCACGCTCGCCAGGCAGCGCTCGACGGCGGCGAGCTCCTCGAGCGCCACCAGCTCCACCTGTCGCCAGGCGTCCTCGGGCAGCTCCAGGATCGCGCCCGCCCGCCGCGTCTGCCGGTCGAGGGGTGGCAGCTCGGCCGCCAGCGTCGGCTGGCGAAACAGCAGGGACCGGTCGGTCAGGTCGGACACCTGCCGGACCGTGAGCCGGAGCCGGCGCCCGCGCAGGGCGGCGCCCGGGTCGCCGGGCTCGGCTCGCACCACGGCCCAGTCGAGGGCGCCCAGGCGCACGGTCGGGGCGAAGCGCAGGCCAGGCGGCAGCTCGGCGCGCCGGAGCTGCCGCTCCAGCAGGGCGCGCCCGCTGTCGGCGCACACGTAGGTGAGGTGCAGCACGGTCTCGTCGCTCACATGGATCCCTCCCCCCCGCGAGCCGGACCTCTGGTTGGACGCGCGCGAGGAGGCCTCCTCACGCGCTCCAGTTTCGGGCGCCGACGGCCGAAGAGGATGCCATGAGCAGCAGCGATCGTGACCCGCGGTTTTTCGAGCCCACCACCACCTGGGCGGCGATCCGCCGCCCGGCGGCCGTCCAGCGGCGCGCTCGGGCCGAATAGCTCGGGCGGGGCTACTCCGGCGCTGGCGCCGCGGGGACGAGCAGGCTCAAGGCCAGGTCGCCCCGCACGGAGGTCAGCGAGACGTTGATTCGCCGCACCGGGCCCTCGAACTGGACCGGGACGGCGGCGTCCCCTTCCGCGGCGTCCGGGGGGAGGGGCATGGTGTTGAGCCCCTCGCGGCTGAGCCACGTGCAGATGTGGCCCACCACGATGTTGATGAACTCCTTGCCGGCGTCGAGGGCCAGCTCGTCCACCTCGGTGGGGATGTCCTCGTCGTCGACCATGCCCGCCAGCAGCGACTCGGCCAGGTCGAGGAGGTCGGGGGCGTCGCAGGCCATGGCGTAGGTGAAGGCCCGGTCACCGCTCACCTCCTGCCACAGGACGTACTCCTTGGGCGCGAGGCGCGTGTCCTGGCTGATCGCCGCCACCTTGACCACCATCTCGGCCAGCCGCAGCAGCATGCGGGTGGTGAGCTGGATCGAGGGCGCCACCAGCAGGTAGTCGGACAGGTTGCGCAGGTCGCGCTGCACGCGCGCCTCGGCCTGCTCCTGCACGGTGTGGTAGTCGGCCAGCGCCTCGTCGAGCTGCTCGCGGGTGAGGTGGTCGCGCTGAACAAGCGCCTCGCCCAGGAAGATCCGCGCCTCCTTCTGCTCGCGCAGCAGCTCGTCGAGCTGGGTGCGGGTCATGAAGCCCAGCCGCACCGCGATCTCGCCGAAGCGCTGGTCGCTCTGCCGCTGGTGGGCGTGGACGTGCAGGAGCTGCTTCTCGCTGAGGATCCCCCGGTCGAGGGCCAGGGCGCCCAGGGGCAGGTTGACCGACTCCTGGTAGTCCAGCGCCTCGTCGAGGGCCTCGGCGCTGATCAGCCCGCGCGACAGCAGGTACTGCCCCAGGAACTGCACGCTGCCTTGCGGCTCCTGGGGGGCGGCGCCCTCGCCGGCAGGGTCGCCGGGGGCGGGGTCACCGGGGGCGGAGGTCTCGTCGGGGATCGTCAGCGCTCGCTCCGCCCGATCAGTCGCTCAGCGCCGAGCGCAACGCCTGGAGCAGGAGCTCCTGCGAGAACGGCTTCTGAATGAACCGCAGCGCGCCGACCTGCAGGCACTCGGTGACCGCCTCGTCGGTGCCGAGCGAGCTCACCATGATCACCCGCGCGTTGGGGTCGTGCTCCAGGATCGCCTTGAGGGCTTCCTTGCCGCTCATCTGAGGCATGACGATGTCCATGAGGACCAGGTCGGGCTGGAGCTCCTTGAACTTCTCCAGGCCCTCCCGGCCGTTGCTGGCGGTGCCCACGAGCTCGTACTCCGAGTCGCGCAGGATCTTCTCGACCTGCTTGCGCATGAGGAGCGAGTCGTCGACAGCGAGGACGCGTTTGCCCATTCCGATCCCTCGGCTGAAAGTCTAACCTGTGTGGTTCGCGGGCGGGGCTTCGCCCCCGAGGCTGTCGTAAAGGGCAGCCGCGATAGCCCGAAGAGATCGAACACGGAATATCAACAGCAAACAGAGAATGGGAACAGGGAATGGCTCCGCTAAAGCAACGCAGTTAGGTCGCCGGAGGACGAGCCGTTCGCTGTTCTCATTGATATTCCCTGTTGATGTTCCGTGTTCGATCGGGCTCCTCGCGAGGCGCTCCTCGCGTCTTGCGACAGCCTCCCCCCCCACGTTCCCCCCCGAAGAGCGCTCCGGCGGAGGTGCGGGCTCCCCCTCCTTGGCCACACGCGACGGTTGGCTTCGTACATACGCCCGCACCTGCTTGGCGCGCCACCTCGCGCGGGTGCTCGCTCCGGGACGGTCCAACAGCCCCGCCTCGCCAGGACCCGCACCCGCGCGAGGTGCTCCGAGACGTCGGTCTGGCTGGTCTGTGGGGGGGCGTCGCCAGGCTGCCCGTCACCCGGCCTGCTCCTCTCGGGAGGAGACGGGCTCCTCTTCGGGCGGCGCGTGCAGGGGCGGGGCCTCTGCCTTGCGATACAGGATCGCCGAGGGGCAGTCGACGCCCAGGTTCTCCATGGTGTCGTACCGCTCGAGGTGACCGATCAGCTCCTCGGCGGACAGCTTCATGAAGCCGTGCGGGCCCATGAGGCGGGGGATCTTCTTGAGGGGCGACCACAGGTAGTCGCGGCGCAGGGTCTCGAGGGTCACCCGGCTGTAGCCGGGCCCGGAGCCGGTCATGGGGTCGCGCATGCGGACCAGGAACTCCCCGTCCACCACCTCGAGGCCGAAGCCGAGGTGCGCGTGCGCCGAGCGCTGGATCACCAGGCGCCCGCGCCCCGTCCACAGCGCCTCGCACACGTCGATCAGCGAGTTGGTGAGCCGGACCGTGTAGTCGCACGAGAAGCCGTCGTCGCCGTCGCGCACCTCCTGGAGCCGGTCCCCCTCGAAGTACTTGAACATGTCGTCCACCGACCGGTACTCCCCCGGCTTCCCGAAGGCGCTGGTGCGCTCGACGATGTCCGAGGTCAGCAGGTGGACGCGGCGGTCGGGGTCGACGTCCAGGAAGGGCTCGCCCAGCGAGATCATGCCGTTGGCGACCGAGGTCGACATGCAGGTGGTGCCCACCTGCCGCACGAAGTACGGCTCGCCGGCGTCGTGCTCGGGCGGGCCGAGCTGCTCGAGGGCGGCGCGGGCGGCGTCGACCTCCGCCTCCATGAGGAGGAGCTCGACGACCGCGACCGACTCGGCGGTGATCGGCTCCGCCTCCTCGAGCACGACCCGCAGGTAGCGGCGGAACCAGCTCCGCTGCACCTCGAAGTGGGCCCTGGAGTCCATGGGCGCCATGATACTGGCCATGACCCCCGAGCAGAAGGAGGTCGGGGGACGAGCGGTGAGGCGAGGCTGCCCGCGCGCCTCTGGTAGCGTTGAGGGTCATGCCGGACTCGCCGACTCCTCCGCCCTCCGACCGCGCCGACGAGATCGTCCTGGGGGTGGACTACGGGACCAAGCGGATCGGCCTGGCGCTCGGCTTCGCCGACAGCGGGCTGGTGGTCCCGCTGCCCACGATCGACCACCCGGGGAGCGAGGCGGGGGCCGCGGCCGCCCTGCTGGACGTGGCCCGGGCCCGGGACGCGCGGCGGGTCGTGCTCGGGCACCCGATCCACATGAGCGGCGACGCCAGCCCCATGTCGCAGGCGGCGGCTCGAGTGGCCGAGGCGGTGCGCGCCGCGGGCGAGGTGGAGGTGGAGCTGCAGGACGAGCGCCTCTCCTCGGCGGCGGCCGAGGCGCAGCTGTCGGCCGCGGGGCTGCGGTGGTGGCAGTACGACAAGGGGACGGTCGACGCGGTGGCGGCCCTCACGATCGTGCGCGACCACCTGCACCGGCGCTATCCGGACCTGGCGCAGGGCAGCGCGCCGCCCCCCGAGGCGCCCGAGCCGGCGGGCGGCGAGCGGTCGCGGCGGCGGGACCGGCGGAGGCGGGCCCAGAAGGGGAGGCGCAAGCGCGGGCGGAAGTGAGCTACTCGCCCGCCTGCTGTTGCGCACCCTCGGGGCGGGTGAACCCGGCCCACTGCCAGCCGCCCTCCTCGCGCACGAGCTCGATCAGCGCCTCCGCTTCCTGCAGGGTGCCGCCCTGGTGCGCGCGGAGC
>JAWLGW010000038.1:2127-15734 GCA_041690735.1 Planctomycetota bacterium | reverse complement strand
CTGCTCTGCGCCCGGCGCCGGAGCGTCCACGTGTCAGACGACCTCGACATTGCGGCCAAGATCCTGCTGCGCGTCGCCCCAGGCCCGTTCGTGGCCCTCGCGCTGGGGCCCGACGTGCGCGTGCGCTGGCTGGTCCCCCACGACAAGGAGCTGCCGGCCCAGAAGCTCAACATGGACACGCTGTATCGCCTCGAGCTCGAAGGCGATCCGGAGCCGCGCTGGCTCCACTTCGAGATCGCCGCGCGTTGGGGGAGCGCGCGCCCGGCGCGCATGCACCGCGACTGGGCCCGGGCGCACCACCAGCTCGGGGTGCCGATCGCCTCGGTGCTGCTGGTGTTGAAGCCGGGGAGCAAGCAGGGCCGCCCTCGCGCCAGCTATCGCCTCACCGAGGGGCAGACCCGCCTCCAGTTCCGCTACGCCCTGTGGCGCGCCTGGGACTGGACGGTGGAGGGGCTGCTGGCGGGACCGCCCGCGCTGTGGCCGTTCGTCCCCTACGCGGGCGACGCGGACGAGGCAGCAGTCGACCGCGCGATCGAGGAGGTGGACGCGGTCGAGCCGCCTGCCCTCGAGAGCGAGCTCATGGGTGCGCTGGAGGTCTTCGCGACCAACGTCTTCAACGACGTGGACTGGGTTGGCAGAATGCCCAAGGAGGTGCTCATGGGCTCCAAGCTGTGGGAGATGGCGCAGGCGGCGGGCGAACGCAAGGGCTTCGAGGAGGGCGAGGCCGTCGGTGAGCGCAGGGGCTTCGAGAAGGGCGAGGCCGTCGGTGAGCGCAGGCTGCTCGCCATGCTGCTTCGTGAGCGCCTTGGTGCGGGGGCCGATCCCTTCGTGAGCCGGCTCGAGGCGTGCTCGAAGGAGCAGCTCACTCCGATCAGCAAGCTCCTGGTCCACCAGAGGGACGACGCGCTGCTCGTCGACGAGCTGGAGCGCCTGTTGCCGGGGGGCTGAGCCTGCGCGGCTCAGTCAACCGCCCCGCCCGCTACTCCTCCTCGGCCTCCGGCTCGCGCACGGCGTCTGCTTCGCAGCGGGTCACGCCAGACTGCGGCCCCACCACGCCGTACACCGGCCGGCCCGCGGCGTCGCGCTCGGCCTGCAGGACCAGCACCCGCTCGTCGCCGCGCAGGAGCACCCAGGGGGCCTCGAAGGGCAGCGGGCCCTGGCCGCCCGGCAGGGCGAAGATCGCCCGGCCGGCGGCCACGTCCGCCGCGGTGGCGGCGCGGTCCAGCGGCGGCAGGTCGGGGGCGAACGTGAGCTGCCAGGCCCGCAGCGCGCTCGCCTCGGCGGGGGTGAGCGGGCGGAAGCGGTAGCGGTCGAGGAGGTCGCGCAGCCGCTCGCGCCAGGCGCCGGCGTCGGCCCGCAGGGGGTGGAAGTCGGCCAGGCCCAGGCGCTCGGACAGGGCGGCGGCGGCGGCGTGCCAGCGCCGCTCGACCACGCGCGGGCGCAGCTCGACCTGCGCGAGGGCCTCGGGCAGTCCGCTCCAGGAGGTGCCGCCGCCGGCGACCTCGTGGACGAGCGTGCCGTCGCCGTCTAGGCGGTAGGTGCCGCCGGCGGGGGCGTCCTCGTCGAGGCGGGCTCGCAGGATCGGCAGGCAGGCGGGGTGGCTCAGCCAGCCCACGTCGTCGCTGAAGCCCCCCAGCGCGTCCTCCACCTGCGAGCGGGCGAGGGCGTAGCCCGGGTGCTCGGGGGCGAGCAGGGCGGCCACGGCGTCGCCCGCGAAGGGTGCCTCGGCGCGGAGCAGGTCGGCGACCAGGGCGCGCAGCGCCGCCAGGGGGTGCGCGCCGCCGGGCTGAAGGGGCTCGTCGTCGGCCGGATCACCGAAGGCGAAGCCTCCCCGCCGAGGCGTCGACTCGGGCAGGAAGCGCAGCGTTCCCTGGGCCAGCTCGTCCGCCAGCGCGCGCAGCGGCGCCTCGGCCCCCAGGCGGAAGGCCGCCACGGCCCACCGCCGCCGCGACCCCAGGGTGGCGGCCCCCGCCGCGCCCTCGGCCAGCACCTCGGCCACCCGCCCGTCGCCGAGGTCGACCAGCGCGCGCAGGTAGTGGCGCTCGAGGTCGACCCGGGCCGCGCGCGGGGCGCCCTCGAGGGCGCCCCGCTCCGCCTCGTAGGCGGTCAGGATCGCCTCGGCGCAGGTGGGCCCGCTGAACTTGGCGATCGCCGGGTTGGGGCCGGGATCGCCCTCCAGGAGCCAGCCCCCCGAGGCGAAGGTGGTGCCCCGGTCGCGGGGCGTCGTCAACTGCGCCAGGTTCTGGGCCGCCTCCCGCCGGGCGGCGAAGCTCGCCTCGGGGTCGGTCAGCACGTTCATCATGCGCTCGTCGAAGGGCGTCGCGCCGTAGCGAGCCCAGTAGGCGCGCAGGTACTCGACCACCCGGTCGGCCCCCTCCTCGCCGCGCTTGGTGAAGTTGTCGCCGGTCGAGGCGGGCGCGAAGGCCTCCACCCGCAGGATCGACAGGACCGCGGTCAAGGCGGCCTCGCGCACCCCGAGCATCGTGCGGTCGTGGGAGAAGTCGCGCCAGAAGTGGACCGAGCGGGTCAACCGCCGGTCGTGCTCGATCGCGTCGATCAGGGCCGGGACGGCCGGATCGCCGATCGCGATCAACGCCTGCACCCGCCAGTCGGACCCCAGCGGCACCCCGCCCGGCTGCCCCCACTGGCGGGCGTCGACCTCGTCCAGCCAACTGATCAGGGTCGCCACCTGCTCGTCCAGGGGACTGTCGGCGAAGCCTGCCGGCGGCTCACCCGGCGGCTCGACCCCGAACGTCCCCGCCTCCTGCCGCCGGCGCAGCTCGGCCACGATCGCCCGGGCCTGCCGGTAGCTCCCCTCCTCGCCGTCCACCAGGTCTCCGTAGCGCGCCAGCAGGTGCTCGCCCCACCGCAACGCCTCGGCGTCGGCTCGCACCATGTAGGCGTGCACCAGCCCGGCGAAAGCGGTCCAGGCGCGGTCGCCCCGAAAGGCCGCCACCAGGGCCGCGTCGTCCTCGGGCGAGGGCCGCAGGCCCCGCCGCGCGCCCCGCGCCGCCGCCAGGGCCCGCGCCGCCAGCGCCTCCTCGCCGCGATCGTGCAAGAACACGGCCATGGCCAGGGCCGGCGTCTCCAGCGGTCCGCCCACCGCCTCCTGCTCCATGTCCGCGAAGGCCCGGTCGCTGTCGTCCGAGTCGTCGAAGGCGAAGGAGGTCGCGCCGGGCCTCGGCGGGGCGGCGAAGCGGGCCCGGCAGGCGGCGACGAAGTCGAGCGGCTGGGCGGCGCTCGTCACCGGCGCCCAGGCCCCGTCGCACAGCAGCACCCGCTCGGGCTGCCGGGGGTCGAGCCAGCCGGCGCGAGTCGTCTGCTGGCGCTCCCCCCACACCGACCGCAGCGGCACGCTGACCTCCACCCACCGAGCGTCGGGCGGCGGAGTCACCACCACCGAGCCCCGCAGGCCCGAGAGGAAGGCCGCGTCGTGGGCGGAGAGGGGGGTGGGCTCCTGGCCGAAGGCCAGAGGCGCCGCAGCGAAGGTGAGGAGGAGCGGGAAGGAAGGAAAAGGACGGGTCATGGGTCCTCCCGCCAGTTTGTTACGCGCAACAGCGGCCGGAGGTTCCCGCGACACTCTCGGCCGCGGAGGCGCACCTAGACGACGAGCTGCGAGGGATCAGTCAGATCGCTCGGATTCCGTCTTCTCGGGCTCGTCCGTCTCGGGCTTCGTCAGCTTCGACAGCCAGGCCTTCGCCTCGCCGCCATACACATCCTGCGGCGCCCTCTCGAGATAGCGAGCGATCTCCTCCCTGCCGCGCTCACGCTCCCCACCATGCGCCAGCAACCGTCCCCGCAAATAGTGGACGATGGGCGCATCAGGCGCGCGCCGCTCGCCCTCCTCCAAGTCCGCGCGCGCCTCCCCAGGCTCCAGCCGGTCGAGGTGGTTGATCCCGCGCCACAGGTAGTAGTGACCGGCATCAGGGTTCAGCTCGATCGCTCGGTCAAGGTCCCACACGGCGCCGTAGGAGTCCCCGAGGAGCGACCGCGCCAGCGCCCGGAGGACCCACGCATCCGCTGCAAGCACGTCCACGTCGAGGAGTCGGTCGATGGCCCGCATCAGCGGCGCCACCTTGGCAGGCGTATGGGCGCGCCGGTACAACTCCCGGGCCAATGCGACGCCTTCGCGCGCAGCCTGCGCCTGGCGTTCAGGTGGCGTCGGCGCGATGGGCTTGGCGGGAAGGAGATGAGCGACGTAGCGGAAGCCGACCTCTGGAGCCGATACAGCTGGCGTCAACAACAGCAAAGGCCGCTCAAGATCTTCGGCAACAGAAGCATAGTGACTCATGTAGGAGCCGCCGAAGCAAACGACCGCCCCGCCTCGCTCACGATCGCGAGTCAGTTCTGCGACCGAACCGACTAAGTCGGCAACGCCAGCAAGACTGACGTCCACCGGGTGATCGTTTCGATTCGCTGCCTCGACCGGACTTAGTGCTGAGAAGCTCGGAGAAGCGGTATCTCCCCATGGGAACGCCCACTCCAACTCCCCTCGTAACGCATGGGTGAGTTCCTGGCAGGACGGGAGGTCGAGCCGGACCTGCACCCCTCGTCTGGCCAGTTCAGCTTCCAACCAGCGCAGGTAGGCGACCGCCTCTTGTTGGCTCACCCCGAACACGGGAGTGGCAGGCCGAGGACCCTTCAGGAACGCGTCGGGACGCCCCGTAACGGTTCCGCGAAGTCCGTATTCGCGCTGCATGACGACGAGGAATGCTCTCCACTGCTCGCAGGTCACCTCTAGCCGCGCGATCAGAAAACCGGGACTCTCCCGGAGGCCTTCCGGTAAACGTACGCGTCCAGCCGGGACCCACGCGAGCTCGCGCTGCCACCGACCTAAGCGAGAGATAGACGGCGAGCCTCGCAGGTCGATGCGTCGGTCCTGACCGCGCCAAAGCACCAGCGGCCTCCTGGCCAGGAAGTGGCCTTCAGCTTGCGACTCAAGCACGTAGGCACCCGGCTCCAGGCCCGCGACGGAGAACTCAGGCCCGGCGAATTCGGAGATCAGTTCCGGCACCTGACGACCGCGTGCGGCATCGAAGCGGTAGCGTGAGACGCCAACCCTCGCTCCGTCCTGCGAACGGATCGTGAGACGCGCCAGCACCAATTCCGGTCGGATCTGACCCGCCTGCGTGCTTGCCGCTGCGGCCTGCTCAAGCAGGGCGCGTGCCCGCTCTGGCGCCTCGCGCTGAAGGGTTCTGCCGCTCTCGAACCAAAGGTCGGCCCGGATCCCAGCCACCCGCTCCTCCGGTAGATCGACAGCGGCCTGGGCCAGGAGTCGATCGACCTCATGAAGCGCCGCTTCGCGCTCGCCACGGACCGTGGCCAGAGCGCGCAGAGCGGCGATCCGCTCGCGCTCCGCCGGGTTCTCTTCAGGCAAGCGCCGATCGCCCCGCGCCGGCTCCAGGACACGAAGGCGGGCCTGGAGCCCCTCCACACGGTGGTGCAGCGCTAGGAAGCGCCGCTGCGCCGCCTGAGCCTCTCCGAGTCGGCGTAGGCCTCGCAGGCGGCGTTGTTCGTCTCGAGCCGCGCCGCGGACGGCGAGCCGGTCACTGCCGGCGAGGCGGCTCAGGGCCGCCTCGAGCGCCGTCAGTTGCGCCGTGGTTACTTCGGCGACGTCGGCTAGCGCGCCCGTCAGCGCCGCCCGCGCCTCCAGGAGGGCGCCCTGCTCGGCGGCCCGCGCCCGCGCCTCGGCCCCGCTCGCGACGCCGCCGGCGACGACGCAGACCGCCAGTAGCGCCCCCGCGGCGATGCGGTGCCGCCACACGCGCCGGGCCATCCGCAGCGCCAGGGGCCGGGGCCGGGCGAGGACCGGCTCGCCTGCCAGCCAGCGACCGAGGTCGAGCGCCAGCGCCTGCGCGGAGGCATAGCGATCGGCCGGGTCCTTGGCCAGGCACTTGAGCACGACCCGCTCGAGGTCCCGGTCCAGCTCCGGGCGGTGCTCCCGCAGGGGCGGCGCCGGCTGGGTGGCGATCCGCTGGAGGAGAGCCAGCATGACCTCGCCCTCGAACGGCGTCCGACCGGTGAGCAATTCGTACAGGGTAGCGCCCAAGGCGTACACGTCGGAGCGGGGCTCGGACCCGCGACCGCCCACCTGCTCGGGGGGCATGTACTGCACCGTCCCTACCAGCGCCCGCTCCTGGGTCAGCCGGGTGGTGGCCTCGACGTCGAAGGCGATGCCAAAGTCGGTCAGCCGAACCTGCCCCGTCGGCGTCAACAGCACGTTGGCCGGCTTAACGTCCCGGTGCACGACCCCGGCGTCGTGGCAGGCCTGCAGCCCGTCCGCAAGACTCTGACCCCACCGGGCCACCCGGCGCGGGTCGAGGACGTCGTCTCGCTGGAGCGCGTGCGTGAGAACCGCCCGGAGGGTCGTGCCCGGAACGTACTCCAGCACGAGGTACGGCCCCTGCTCGCTCAAGCCGGCGTCGTAGACCGCTACGCAGGCAGGGTGCCGCACCCGGGCCATGGAGTGGGCCTCGCGCTCGAACCGCTGGAGGATCTGCGCCCGCTGCTCGGGCGAGGCCAGGCGATCGGCCCGGACCTGCTTGACCGCCACCTCGCGCCGGAGCACGCGGTCGTTGGCCCGCCAGACCGCGCCCATGCCGCCCTCACCGAGGAGCTCGACAAGCGTCAGGCGGTCGGTAAAGCGCAGCCCCTTGGGAGTGGCTGGCTCGGGAGCAGCCCCGCGTCCCGTCAGCGCTAGGACCGTCACAGCGTCGAGGCCTCCCAGGCGGTGGAGCACCGCCTCGGCGGGGAGGGGGTCCAGAGCGCCCTCGGCGTCGTAGTAGGCGCAGATCGCGTCCACGGCAGCGTCACTGAGCACGCCGCGGCGGTGCGCCTCCAGGGCCAAGTCCAGGCCGCGCGCGACCTCGGCCGGATACGTCATGGCTCGTCAAGCCTAGTCGCGATACGTCCCCACTGCCAGATGTACATGAGTCGAGGCGGGGGGAGCACCCACCCCCCCCCCCGTAACAAAAACGGCACCACCCGGGGAGATCGATCGACTACCTCGGGTCGCGGCTGATGATGCGATCGGTCGCGTCGTTGGGATCCACGTCCTTCAGGTAGAACAGGATCACGTCCGTGTCGCAGAGGTTGCCGCCGCCCTGCCACTCGATCTGGGGATCGGCCTCGAGGGTGGTGCGGTAGCGGTTGTCCACCAGCTGGGGCTTGGCGAGCCAGCTGCTGCCCGAGAAGCGGTTCCAGTAGAGGTGGCCGCCCTGGGTCATGTAGACGTCGGCACCGTTGCCGGAGTTCACCACCGCCTGGATCTCGGAGTCGGCGCCGAACTCGTGGTCAATGACGGCGGGCAGGTCGTCCACGGTCCGGGACGCGGCAGTGGCGCTGCCGAGGCTCGGGGTGAACTGCTCGGGCAGGGCAGCCGGGTTGGCCGAGTTGGCGTTGGCCTTGTCCCAGACCCGCGCCACGGTCCGCCAGCGGTCACCAGTGGTCGCCTCCCGCTCACGGAACACGAACACCACCTTGTCGCCGCCGTCGTTCGGGTTGTTCCCGTTGTAGGCGTCGACACCCAACGTCACGATCTCGACCTCGGCGATCTCCGCCATCCGGCCGTTCAGAGTCCCGGCCGGCGCGTGGCTGCCGATCAGGGTCTGGGTGGTGCCCTGAATGAAGATGATCCGGGGCTCCATGTAATCGTCGTCGCTAGCGGCGTCGTTGACGTCGGTGGTGTCCTCGTTGAACTGGTGAGGCATGACCACGCCAACGTCACCGCCGCCAACGTCGAAGGCCTCAGCCGTGTCGATGCCCCAGTCGGCGCCGCTATCCCAGTCGAAGCCAACAGTGTTCTCGATCGCCGCGTCGCTGAACCAGCCGTCGTCGATGTTGGCCACGTTGCGCTGGCCCGCCGCGCTGAGCGCGGGGTTCGCGCCGGCGGTGTTGACGACGATGCCGTTCACCAGGAGCCGGGTCAGCTCGTCGTCGGTCTGCTGGAACAGGATCCACATGTTGTTGGCGTCCGACTGGACGTTGCAGTCCGCCGGCTCCATGCCATCGGCGAGGCCGACCTGCAGCTCGAAGCTGGCCGCGCCGTTGTCGGTGTCGTCGGTGAGGTTCGACAGGGCCAGGGGAGCGGCGGGGATCCGGTTGCCGATCGCGGTGATGTCCGTGGTCGCCGTGCCAGCGGGATCAACATTCACGGCGGTCCCGAAGGGGATCACCACGCGGCTGGCGGCAGCCGGGTCCTCGTCGTTGAACTGGGTGAAGAAGACACCGATGAAGTCCCGGTCGCGAGTGAGAGCCGTCTGGAGGCCGCTCGCGTCGGCGAACTGGTCGGCCGCTTCGGCGTTGCCCGTCGCCGAGTCGATCTCGGCCCGGCTGACGTTGGAGGCGGCAGCGCCGGTCGCGGTATTGATCACGACGTACATCACGTCGTCGTCCTGCGACTCGTCACCAGTGTCAGCGTCGTCACCGAACCCGCCCTCGATGTAGAACGCGTTGACGCGGGCCAGCCCGTGGTCGCCACCATAGATGTTCCGGGGCGAGATCCCGCTAGGCAGGTTGGTCTGCTCGGTGCCGTTCGCCGCCGCGTCCACCTGGCTCACCGTCGCAGCCGAAGTCGCGCTCTGGTCGAGCTGAGCGTACTGCAGGAGCGCGTTGCCGTCGTCGTCGACGGTGGTGAAGAACACGGTGAAGTTGTGAGCAGCCTGCAGGGTCGAGGCCGCGCCGTTGTCGCCGCCGTCCGCGATCTGGGTCGCGGCGCTGAACGCGTTGGTGGCGTTGGTGGTGGTGTCGAGGACGAACTCCTTCGTGAAGATGTTGACCTCGTCGTCAGTGCCACCCTCGGACTGGGTGTACGCCAGGAACACGCGGCTGGTGTCCTGACCGGAAGCGGTGGAAGAACCGGGGCCGTAGCTCCAGGCACGCGAGTCCGACACGAACATGGCCGAGGTCACGTCCTCGTCCTCGTCGTCGGTGGTGTCACGAATGTCGTCGTCCGCCTGCAGGCCGAGGGTGTCGAACCCGTTCCGCCAGGTGCCGCCACTGTTGTTGACCTCGCTGCGGTCGAAATAGTGGACGTACAGGCGGATGTTGTCCTTGGCCGCGTCCGACGCGGCACCCGGATCCAGGTCGGCCGGGGGCAACTCCTGGCGACGGTAGGCGATCAGAGCGTCACCCTGACGGCCGGTGGCACCGGCAGCGGTGGGGTGCAGCCACAGCACCTCGAGGTCGAAAGCGCTCAAGCCCGGATTGTGGTTGGGGCCCCGCAGTTCAACAGGCGACGTGAACACGCTCCCGTTGTAGTAGGTCGCCATCAGGTTGTCGTCGGCGTCCTCGTAGACGTAGATCCCCGTGTTGTCGCGAATGTTCGGGAACCACTCGCCGAGGTTCGCGTCCTCGCCCTCATGGCTCAGCGCGCGACCATCGTCGCCGACGAAGCTCGCGGCGGCGGGCGTCGCCGGGAAGGTGCTGGGGACGGTGTCCTGCACCACGGTGTCGCCGTCGTCGCTGCACCCAACGGCCAGCAGGCCGGTGGCCAGGACGGCGGCGGCACCAAATGCCGTCTTCCTAAACATGTTCGTAAAGCCTCCTATGGCTCTCTCGACCTCGACGCGGTGAGGTGACCGGACGGCTGCCAGAGGTCTGGCAGTTTGGTCCTGGCACCTCACCGGGCCGAGGGTGTTGTTTCCTCGATCCCCGAGGGCTGTCCTGCTCTGAAGGGTTCCCCCCCTGCAGCGCCGGAATTGCCGGGGGACCCCATTGCATACGCCGGGCCAAACGACGCGGTGCGGCGAAGTCGGCTGTGCGGAGCCGTCAAGACCCTGCTGGAGGGGCTGGAATCGGCGGATGAACCCGATGCGTGTCGCGCCTTTTCGGAAATTGGGCGGTGGGGTAACTGCCTGAAACCCGGCGAGATCCGGCTGGCGGGGGTGCCGAAAATCCGGCCCTCGCGTAGGAGGGACCGGAGGGGGGGTCGGGGTGGGTATGCTCGGAGCCTCGTGCGTTGCCTCCGCGACCTGGTGCTCACCGAACTGGTCCGCCGACGACGGCTCGTCGGCGAGGCGGCGCTGGAGGCGTGCGCGGCCGAGGCCACGGCCGAGCAGCCGGTGGCGCAGCTGCTCGTCGCCCGCCGGCTGCTGGCGCCGGCCGTGCTGAGCGGCCTGCGCGAGGACGCGGCGGCGGTGGAGCTGGCCTGCTCGCAGTGCGGGCGCAGCCGGCGGTTCTTCGAGCTGGAGGGGACGGCGCCCCCGGTGTGCCCCGACTGCGGCGGCGAGCTGGCGGTGCAGCTGAGCGGCCCCGCGCCGACGCCGCCGGCCCTGCCGGCGGTGGCTCGCCGCTCGCCCCCTCGGAACCCGCTGGCCGAGACGCAGCCCGACCCGCCTACCCCCGACCCCGACGGTCCCGACCGCATGGCGGTCACGGTGGTGGAGGGACCCGAAGAAGAGGACCCGCCTGCTGCGGGCGACGCCCCTGCTGGGGAGCGGCTGGGCCCCTACGCCTTGCTCGAGGAGCTGGGCCGCGGCGGCATGGGCGTGGTCTACCGGGCGCGGGCGCCGGGCGGCGAGGAGGTCGCCCTCAAGGTGCTGCTGGGGGGGCGCCTGGCCTCGGAGGGGCAGGTCAAGCGCTTCTTGCGGGAGGCCCGCCTGGCGGCGCGCCTCGATCACCCGGGGATCGTGCGGGTGCGCGACGTGGGCGAGGCGGGCGAGCGGCACTACCTCGTCATGGACCTGGTCTCGGGCAAGGGCCTCGACGAGGCCCTCAAGCGCGAGGCCTTCGGGCCGGAGCGGACGGCGCGGCTGGGGCGCGACCTGGCCCGGGCCCTGGCGCACGCGCACGCCCGGGGCGTCATTCACCGCGACGTCAAGCCCGCCAACGTGCTGCTGACCGAGGGGGACGTGCCCCGCCTCACCGACTTCGGCCTGGCGCGCGAAGCCGAGCCCACGCTGGGCGTGAGCATGGTCACCCAGGACGGGGCCCTGGTGGGCACACCCTTCTATATGTCGCCCGAGCAGGCGCTGGGGGAGCGCGACGCGGTGGGGCCCAAGGCGGACGTGTACGCCCTGGGGACGGTGCTGTTCCAGCTGCTCACGGGGCGGCTGCCGTTCGTGGCCGAGACCCAAATGGAGCTGACCGAGCAGCTCCTGCACGTGCCGCCGCCGCGCCTGCGGTCGCTGCGCCCCGAGCTGGACGCGGCCCTGGAGGGGGTGATCCTGGCCGCGCTCGCCAAGGCGCCCGAGGCTCGCCCGAGCGCCGAGGCGCTGGCGGACGACCTCGAGCGCTACCTCGCCGGCGGCGAGGTGGAGGCGCGGGGCGAGGGGGCCACCGCGCGCCTCAAGCTGCGCGCCCGCAGCCACGGGGGCGTGCTCGCCGCCGGCGCGGGGGGCTTCTTGGCGGCGCTCCTCGCCGGCGCGGCGGTGCTGGGAGTGAGCCAGTGGATCGCCGCCGACCGGGCGGCGCGGGCCGCGGCCGAAGAGGAGGCGGCGGCCAAGCTGGCGGCGCAGCAGGCGGCCCAGGCCGCCCTCGACGATCGGCAGACCGCGGCCCGTCACGCCACCCGCGAGGCGCTGGCCGCCGTGGAGGCGGTGAGCCGGGCCAGCAGCGAGCCCGTGGCGATCGAGGCGGCGCTGCAGGAGGCGGCGCGCCGGCTGACGGCGGCGCTGGCGGAGCCGCTCATGACGGGCGATCCGGGCCTGCTGGTCCTGCGCGGCCGGGTGCACGAGCGGCTGGGGCGGCGGCGGGAGGCGCAGGCCGACTACCGGCGCGCCCTCGCGGCCGATCCCCTGGGGGGCCGCGGCGCCGAGGCGACCTTCCTGCTGGCGCGGCTCCTCCTGCGCCAGGACGCGCGGGGAGAGGCGCAGGCCGCGCTCGAGCGGCGGCGAACGCCGCTGCCGGGCGAGGCCCCGCCGCCCCAGCAGCGCCCGGCCTGGAGCCCGACCCTGGACCCCGAGCGGTCCGCCGCCTGGGAGGAGCTGGTGAGCGCCCTGCGCCGCCACCTCGCCGGCGACGACGCGGCCGCGCTCCGTCACGCCGAGCAAGCTCAGGCGCTCGACGCCGAGCTGACCGAGGCCTTCGCGGTGGAGGGCCTGGTCGCCAACGCCCTCGGGCGCACCGGGCGCGTCCTTCGCGCCCTCGAGCAGGTGGTGGCCCTCGACCCTCAGGACCCGAACGGCTGGACCAACCTCGCCGGCGCCCGGTTCTCGAGCGGTGGGGGGGCGGCGACCGACGCGGACGAGGCGGTGCGGAGCGCCAGCGCCGCCCTGGAGCGGGCCCTGGCGATCGACCCCCGCCACCCGGGCGCCCTCGACCTGCGCTCCCGCACCCACGAGGCCGCCGGGCGGATGCCCGAGGCGCTACGCGACCTCGAGCGGGTCCTGCAGCACCGGCCCGACGACCCCGACCTGCTGTTCCGGGCGGCGCAGCTGTGCCTGCTCGATCAGCAGGGCGGCCGCGCGGGGCGGCTGCTCGATCGGCTGGCGCGGGTCGCGCCGGGCGACCCGCGCCCGTACCGGCTGCGCGCCGCCACGCGCCTCGAGCAGGGTGACGTGGAGGGGGCCCTGTCGATCCTCGAGGCGGGCCTCGCCGCGGCGGGCGAGGATCCGGCGGCGCGGCGGACGCTCCAGCGCCTGCACGAGCGGATCGCCCTGCCGACCCGCCGGCTGGACGCGGCCCAGCGGCAGGTCGAGGCCCGCCTGCGCGAGGCGCCCGAGGACCCCGACGCCCTCACCTCGCTGGCGCGCGTGCAGCTCCGTCGCGGAGACCTGGCCGCTGCCCGCGCGACGGTGGCGGCGGTGCAGTCGCGCGACCCCTTGCACGCGGCGAGCTGGGAGCTGTCGGTGCAGCTGGGCCTGGAGGCGGGCTGGGGCCCCGAGCAGGTGACCGCCGCCGCCCGGGCCCGGGCCGAGGCGCACCCCGAGGCGGCGACGGCCCTGGCGGCGGCGGCCAAGCTGCTCACGTTCGCGGGGATCGAGCTGCCGCAGGCCGACGCCTGGGCGCGGCGAGCGCTCGAGCTCGAGCCCGAGTGCGCCCCGGCCCTGGTGGTGCGCGGCGCGATCGCCAGCCGCCGGCAGCAGGCCGAGCAGGCGCGGGCCTTCCTCCAGCAGGCGCTGACGATCGACCCGCGCCACGTCGACGCCATGGTGGTGCTCGGGGTGGTGCAGCTCGGCGAGGGCAGGGCCGCCGAGGCGGAGCTGCTGCTGCGCGCGGCCCTGGCGGAGGACCCGTTCCGCGCCGACGCCCTGGAGCCGCTGGGCGTCCTGTACGTGGGGCTCAAGCGAGCCTCGGTCGCCCGGCAGGTGCTGGGCGCGGTGGTGGACGTATTGCGCGCGGCAGGGTCGCCCCCGCCGCCCGGCGTCGCCGGACAGCTGGCGACGGCGCAGCTCGCCGACGGCGACGAGGCGGCCGCCCTGCGCCTCCTCGAGCGCCTGGCCGGCGAGTTCCCCGACGCGCCCGCCTACCCCGTGCTGCTGGCGCAGGTCCACGCCCGCGCCGGGCGAGCGGCCGCGGCGAGGGCGCTCCTCGACGAGGTGCTGCGCGAGCACCCCGACCTGCCGCAGGCGGCGGCGCTGCGGCGTCAGCTCGGCGAGTAGGGGACGCCCCAGTAGGCCTCGAAGCAGGCCTGCTGGAGCGTGTTCGCCAGGGCGTGGGCGACGATC
>JAWLGW010000038.1:0-2115 GCA_041690735.1 Planctomycetota bacterium | reverse complement strand
ACCACAGGCCGGGGAAGAAGGTCAGCAGGCGCGCCGGCTGCGGGTCCGCGACCAGGTGGCTGAGCGCGAACAGGGCCGAGGCCACCACGGCCCCGCGGCCGAAGGGAGCGCCGAGGAGGATGAACCGGGGCCGGCCTGAGGGATCGGGGGGCGGGTCGAGCGAGGGCTGCAGGACGCCGCGGAAGAAGTATTCCTCGTAGGAGGCGACGAGCGTCGCCTGCGCCAGGAACACCAGCAGGAGGTCGCTGCCGTGGAGCGAGAGGATGTGGTGGGCTACCCGCCCCTCGTAGCGCTGGAAGGCGACGTACAGGGGGACGTACAGGAGCAGGATCGCCAGCGACACGGCGGCCGCCACGCCGAGGTCGCGGGGGCGGACGAGCAGGCCGTGCACGACCAGCGGGTCCTGACCGCGCCGGACCACCAGCAGGTAGGCGGGCGCGATCCACACCAGGACCTGCAGAGCGGGCACCACGTCGCCGAGGACGGTTCCCTTCCCCTGCGGGAGCAGGAGGGTGAGCCAGAACAGGAGCAGGCCCAGGCCGAACAGCGCCAGGGCCTCGCCCGGCGGGTGGGGGCGGGGCGTCGTCGTGCTGGGCGCGCTGGCGGGTGCTGCTGGAGGCGGCGGCTCGGGCTCGGAGGGAGGATCGGCCATGGCGGCCCGAGGCTACCCGATCGCGCGCGGCGCTCCAAGCAGATCGTTCGGAGTTCGTTTGGGTCAGCGGCCGCGGTCAGGAGCCGAGGTCGGGGGCCCGGATCCCGAGCAGGGTGAGGATCCGCTCGCGCAAGGCGGCTGGCGACTCGAGCGCCTCGAGCTCGACGTGGCTGGCGGCCGGCAGCACCTGGCGCGCGACGTGCAGCAAGGCAGCCCGCGTCCCGCCGGCGGCGGGGACCTCCCCGTCCTCCACCGCCCGCTGCGCGCAGTAGTCGAGCGAGAGCTCGACCTCGCTCGGGTGGAAGGGCGCCTCCTCAGGCGGCGGCGGCGGCACCTGCGACTCGAGGATGGCGTAGGTGATCGCCTTCTTAGCGTCCACCAGGTCGGGGGAGGAGCTCGAGGAGGCGGTCCCGGAGGCGGTCGAGGTCGTCGATCGCCGCGAGCCGGTCGACCTCGGCTGGGGCGAGCTGGAGGCGCGCGACCGCGAGGAGCGCGGCCCGCGCTTCTTCGCGTCCTTCTTCGCGTCCTTCTTCGCGGCCTTCTTCGCGGCCTTCTTCGCGACCTTCTTCGCGACCTTCTTCGCGGCCTTCTTCGCGTCCTTCTTCGCGTCCTTGCTCACGTCCCTCTGCCCGTCCCTTCTCCAGGACGTCCTCGTACACGAGGTTCACCTCGCGCGGGTCGAACAGCCCCTTGTTCTTCATCACCACCGCCTTGATCGCCTCCTTCTCGAGTGTGCCAACGGTCGGATCGGCCAACAAGGCAGCGAGGTTGCCGGGCATGTTGGCTTCTCGGTGGTCGAACATGCGCAGGAACGTCGTCCCATTCTGTCTGGGGAGGGTGCGCACGTCGACGACGATCACCTCGAAGGCCCAATCGGAGGTCCTGTGGACGCCCGGCAGGGAGCCTGGTTGCAGGCAGGACCAGCGGCGGAGCGCGCTCCGCGGGTGACCGACCGTGAGCACGAGCAGGAGCGGGCCGCGTGGCCGACGCCGCTTGGCGTCGAGCCACTGCTCGCAGCTCCAGATCCCCTTGAGGAGCGCGGTGGTGAGCTTGGCCGGGCTGGGAGGACGGCTGAAGTGCTCGAGGATCACGGTCCGGCCGGAGACGTCCGAGCGGAGGAAGCCCCAGGCCGAGCTGGCTTGGCCTTCGAAGTCGACGATGAGGTCGATCGCCCGCGAAGCCTCAGGGATCGAGTGCTCGAGGCGGATCCAGGTGCGCGGCTGGACCGCGCGAGTCAGGGCGACCCCGCGGCGCTGGTGGCGGCGCAGGTGCGACTCGTCGGCGAGGGGACCGTTCGGGTTTTGATCGGCCACGCCTCGAAGGTAGCGAGGGGGTCCGACAGGCCTCGGGGGGCGGGTGGACGGAGGGGGCGTGCCCGACCGAGGCGCGCCTGCTGCGGGAGAGCAGCAAGCGGCCGGCTGGGGGCGGGCGGACGTGCGGCGCCCGCCGGGCGTACCAAGACC
>JAWLGW010000037.1:0-15846 GCA_041690735.1 Planctomycetota bacterium | reverse complement strand
GGTCGACCACGCCCACGACCCCGAACACGAGCGCGAGTGACCAGCGTGCCGCGGCGAGGACCGGCGCGATCGATCGAGTTGTTGACTGACGGGCCCTCGGCGCCCGGAAGGACGCGGGAAGGCCTACCCGCGCCTCACGCAGCGGAAGCCGACGCAGTCCTGGCGCTTGCCCGGGTCCGCCTTGAACTCGAAGTAGGTGGCCGCGAGGAACTCGCGGAAGGAGCCGCCCTTGAGCACCCGCTGGCCGGTGCCGGGGTCCTCGCCGCGGGTCCAGTGCAGGACGTTGCCCGCCATGTCGTAGCACCCGAAGGGCGAGCGGCCGGCGGGATACTGCTCGACCGGCGTCACCCCGCCGATCCCCGCCTCGCGGGTGTTCGCGACGCGGCTCAGCATGGCGTCGCCCCAGGGGTACTTGCGGCCGTCGACCCCGCGGGCCGCCTTCTCGAACTGCGCCGGCGTCGGCAGCGCCTTGCCCGCCGCCGCGGCGTAGGCCTCGGCCTCGGCGCAGGTCAGGTTCACGACGGGGAGGTCGAGCATGTCGTCCGTGAGGCCCCGGGGCGGCCAGTGGCGCGGGGCCGGGCGGTTGTGGGCCTCCACGTAGGCGAGGTAGTCGCCGTTGGTGACCGGGCGCAGGTCGATCCAGAACTCGCCCAGCGAGACCTCCTCCTTGCGCCGGCCGTACAGGAACGGCCCCGCCGGGATCTGCACCATGCCCTGGAGAGGGTCGGCGCGAGGCTCGGTGTCGGCGGCGGCGTCGGCCATTCGGCTCGGCTCCTTCGAGTGCCCCGACGTTAGCGGGCGAGCGGGCGAAGTCAATCGGGCGCGGGCTGCTGCGCGCCGTCGATGCCGGCGGGATCCTCAGCTGCGCCCGAGTCCATCCGAGGCGGCGACCGCCAGGGCGGGGGCCGTCGCCGCGGAGAGGCGACGCGACCACAGGTGCACCAGCACGCCCAGCGCCAGGACCACCGCGCCGGTGGTCTGGTGGAGGGTGGTGACCGGCGCCTGGTACGCTGACAGGAGGCCCTCCCCCTCGGCGAGGGCCGTGGTCGCGTAGGCGCCCATGCCGAGCAGGAACTGGAAGCCGACCGCCCAGGCCAGCGCGACCCCCAGTCGCGGGAGGACGGGGCGCGCCTCGTGCAGCCCCCAGGCGCGCAGGCCGACCGCGATCCCCAGCAGCAGCACCCCCACGCCGCCGGTAATGTGCAGGGCCAGGCCCCAGTGGAAGTGGCGGACGCTGGCGCCCAGGACCAGCTGCGCCGCCAGCAGCGCCACCAGCCACCCCGACAGCTCGCGGGTCCCGGGCAGCGCCTCCTCCTCTTCGCCCTCGGGGGTCGCCGGCGTGGGCTGGCGCCAGGTGAAGGACAGGATCGCTGCCAGCGCGGCCAGCCCCGAGAAGAACAGCTGCGCGGTCACGCCGTGGACCAGCGCCAGGCTGGTCTGCGGGGAGAGCTGCGCCCGGTCGACGGCGAGGGTCAGGCTCCCGGTGACCCGCAGGCCGCCCATGAGCCCCTGCACGCACACCAGCACGAACAGGCCCCAGGCCAGGCCCTTCACCCAGCGGCGCGCGTCGGTGCGAGTGACCTGCGCCGCCAGCGCCAAGGTCGTGAGGCCGACCAACGCGCCGAACAGCCGGTGGGTGTGCTCGTAGTAGATCCCGCCCGTCATGCGCGAGAGGGGGTACAGGAACATGTTCGAGGCGAAGGTGTTGGGCCAGTCGGGCACCGCCAGGCCGGCGTCGTGGCTCGTCACCAGGCCGCCCACGCCCAGCAGGAGCAGGGTGGCCCCCGCGGCGACCCGCGCCAGGGCCGCCGTCCACTCGCTGGCGGGGAGCACCTCGACCTCGGCGGAGCGGAGGCGGGCGAGCTGGGCGCCCGCGGCGGAGAGGGCCGCGCCGATCGCGATCGTGCCGGCGGCGCCCGCGAACGCCAGGCGCCCGCCGTGCTCGCTGAGCACGCTGCCGAGGATCAGCAGGTTGAGGAGCGAGGTCACCGCGCCCACCCGCGCCCCCGCCCACAGGGCGGAGCCCGGTAGGCGGCGACCGGCGTAGGCGCCGCCCGCCAGGTAGCAGAGGACGAACAGCGCCGCCAGCACCCACCCGGGGGCGTCCACCTGCGGCAGCCGGCAGGCGTAGGCCGCCCCCCACATGGCGACGGCGGTGCCGAAGCCGAGGGCGCGCACCGCGCCGCGGGGAGGCGCGGCCTGGGAGGTGGCGGGGACGCGGGGGGCGTCGAGGGCGCTGGTGGGAGTGGTCATGCAGTGGTCGCCGGCGCGGTGGCTGGAGGCGGGCGCCCGGCGCCCGCGCGGGGGCCGCAGTATCGCACGGCGGCGCGCTCTCGCCGTCCGCGAGTGCAGGCCCCGCACCGGCTGTGGCGCCTTGGCGCTCGGTCGTCGGGCCGGGACGTGCTACTCTGGCGGCCGCTCGAGGGGGCTCTGCCCGAGCCTGTCGGGCCCGAGGCGCACGCCCGCCTCTTCCCTCCGTGGAGCGCCCCATGACGACGGCTTCGGTGACCGCCGCCTCGCTCGAGGATTCGGCCCCGCGCCCGGTCGATTCGGGTCGGGGCGGCCTGCAGTGGTGCGCGGCGCTGGTCGAGATGACCAAGTGGCGCCTGAGCAGCCTGGTCGCGGTGACCACCGCCGCGGGCTTCGTGCTGGCGGCCCAGTCCGCCCCGCTCGAGGTGGCGCTCCTGAGCGCGACCCTGGTCGGGACGCTCCTGGCCGCCTTCGGGGCCAACGCCCTCAATCAGTGCCTGGAGGTCCCCCTCGACCGCTCCATGGAGCGCACCCGCGGTCGTCCGCTCCCTTCGGGGCGGGTCACGCTGCGCCAGGCGGTGGCCTGGGGCGCCGCGCTCCTGGCGGGCGGCGTGGGCGTGCTGGCGGCGACGGCGGGGTGGTTGCCGGCGGCGTTGGCCTTGCTGGTGGGCGTCCTGTACGTGGGCGCCTACACGCCGCTCAAGCAGCGGACCTCCGTCAACACCCTGGTCGGCGCCGTGTGCGGCGCGATCCCCCCCATGATCGGCTGGGCGGCGGTGACCGGCGGGCTGGAGCCTGGCGCCTGGATCCTGTTCGGGATCCTGTTCCTGTGGCAGATCCCGCACTTCCTGGCGATCGACTGGTTCCACCGCGACGACTATCGCCGCGGCGGGTTCTGCATGGCCTCCAGCGTCGACCCTTCGGGCGGCTTCAGCGGGCACCACGCGGTGCTGTACTGCCTGACGCTGGTGCCGGTGTCGGCGCTGGCCCCGGCGGTCGGTCTGGGCGGGTGGCTGTATCTGGTGGGCGCGCTGGTGCTCGGCAGCGCCTTCTTCGGCCTGGGGTTGGTCCTGTGGGTCACGCGTACCCGGGCCGCCGCGCGTGGCCTGTTCCTGGGCAGCCTCGCCTACCTGCCGCTCCTCCTGGGGCTGCTGGTCCTCGACCCCACGCGCTAGCCGTGAGCGACGCCGCGCCCCCACCCGAGCCGCGGTCCGAGACCGGGCGCACCTGGCTCGTGCCGGGGATCGCGCTGGGCGTCGCCCTGCTGCTCGCCGTCGGCGCCGCGGTGCACGTGATCCGGCGGGCCTCGCTGGCGGTGGCGCCTCCCGAGCCCGTCGACTTCGCCGGCTGGACGATCCCCCAGGCGACGGTGGTCGCCGCCGCGCCGCGCCACGCGATCCCGCCGCTGGTGGAGCCGCGCACGCTCTCGCTGGAGGAGGCCGCCTCGTTCAAGATCGGCCGCCGGGGCAAGTACCTGGTCGGCGGTGACCTGGTGGTGGGGGTGGCGGTGGGCGAGGACGCCTGCGCTTACCCGGTGCGGGTGCTGGAGTGGCACGAGGTGGTCCAGCACGACCTCGGCGGCGTCCCCCTGGCGGTGACCTACCACCCCCTGTCGGGCGCCGCTGCGGCCTTCGATCGCCGCCTGCCCGGGCGGTCGCGCCCCCTCGACCTGCGCGCCAGCGGCCTGCTGTGGCAGTCGACCCTCCTGCTGGTGGACGCCGCCCCGGTCGGCGCGGCGGCCGCCGAGGAGAGCCTGTGGAGCCAGGTCCTGGGGCGGGCCGTCGCCGGCCCCGCGGCCGCCGACCCGGCGCGCCTGAGCCGGGTCGCCTGCGAGCTCACCCACTGGTCCGACTGGGCGGCGCGCCACCCCCGCACCCGGGTGATCGCCCCGGATCCGGCCCGGATCTCCCGCCTCAAGCAGTCTCCGTATGGCAGCTACCTCGGCAACGACCTGCTGCAGTTCCCCGTCGACCCTGCCCCGCCCGAGGGCGGGCTCCCCAACAAGGAGCGGGTCCTGGCGGTGGAGGCCGGCGGCCTGCGCCAGGTCTATCCCTACTCGCTGATCGAGGCGCGGGCCGCGGGCGGGCAGTGGCAGGTCGAGCAGGGCGGCGTCGCGCTGACGTTCCGGTGGCTGCCTTCGCCCGTCCCGCCCCACCCCCCGGCGGCGACGGTGATCAGGCCGGACGGGGAGCCCCTGCGGGAGACGGTGCCCTGCTACTGGTTCGCCTGGTACGCCGTCCACGGCGGGGAGGTGGAGCTGGCGGGCGGCGGCGAGGAGAGCAGGAAGAAGGATTGAGCGAGGAAAGCAGGAGAGCAGGAATGAGACCTCTCTTTTCCTGCCTTCCTGCTTTCCTCGCTAGTTACTCCTTCTTTCCTGCGTTCCTGCCTACGTCAGCGCCAGCACGCCCACGATCACCAGCCACACTCCGTCCAGGAAGTGCCAGTACATGGCGCACAGCAAGATCGGCGTGGCGCGGTCCGGGCCGTAGCGGCCGCGGAAGGCCTGGGCGGTGGTGAACGCCAGCGGGACAAGGCCGCCGACCACGTGCAGCCCGTGCAGGGCCGTGAGCATGTAGAAGGTCCAGCCCTCGAGGGTGCCGCTGGCGGTGACGCCGGCCTGCGCGAGGCTGACCCAGGCGACGACCTGGCTGCCCAGGAAGCCGAGCCCCAGCGCGGTGGTGGCGGCCATGCCGCCGCGGACGCGCTCCTGTCGGTCCTGGCGGGCGCCGACCAGCGCCGCGTGGAGGGTGGCGCTGCTGAGCAGCAGCAGCGCCGTCGAGATCCACACCGTGACCGGCAGCGGCGGCGAGGCCCAGGCCTTCGAGGTAGCGCGGACGGCGAAGTACGCCACCAGGCTCCCGGCGAACAGGACCCCGAGCGAGACCAAGAAGATGGCCAGCCCGATGGGCGCCGAGCCGGGGGCGGGGTCCTGCTTGTCGATGCGCGGTCGGCTGCTGCTCACGTGCTCGCGGCGCGGGCCCGCCCGGCGCAGGGGGTCAGTCCTGCTGCGCCGCGGGGGTGTCGGGCCCGCTCTCGGGGAGGTCGGGCTTCTGGACGTACTCGGCTGGGAGCTCGCCTGTGAGGCTCTCCAGGAAGGCCACCATATCCGCGACCTGCGCGTCGGTGAGCTGCTGGCCCAGCTGATACTCCGCCATCATGCGGCTCACCTCGCCCAGGTCGGCGACCGATCCGTCGTGGAGGTAGGGGGCGGTCTGGGCGACGTTGCGCAGGCCCGGCACCTTGAAGAAGTACTTCTCCATGGCGTTGTCGGTCACCTCCGCCCGGCCGGTGTCGTCGCCGAGGTTCGGCCACGGCTTGCGCAGGCCCAGCTTCTGGAACAGGTTCCCGCCCAGCTGCGGGCCCATGTGGCACTGAATGCAGCCGACGTCGACGAAGGCCTTGAGGCCGCGCTGGGCCGCCGGGCTCAGCGCGGCCGTCTCGCCCGCCAGGAAGCGGTCGAAGGGCGCGTTCTGGGTGGTGAGCCCGCGCTCGAAGGCGCCGATCGCCTGGCCCACGTTGGCCATGGTGACCGGCTGCTCCTGACCCGGGAAGGCCTCGCCGAACTTGGCCCCGTAGCCGGGGATCGAGCGCAGCACGGTCTCCACCGCCGCGTCGTCCGCCATGGCCATCTCCACCGGGTTGGTGATCGGCATGGTCGCCTGCTCCTCCACGGTGGCGGCGCGGCCGTCCCAGAACTGCGAGGAGTGGAAGGCGGCGTTGTAGACCGTGGGGGAGTTGCGGGTGCCCCGCTGCCCCTCGTGGCCGGGCGAGGTCTTCTCGCCGTCGACGCCGAACTTGGCCAGGTCGTGGCAGCTGTTGCAGGAGATGTCCTGGGCCTTCGACAGCCGCGTCTCGAAGTACAGCATGCGGCCGAGGTCGACCTTGGCCGGGGTCAGCTCGTTCCCCGCCGCCTCGGCCACGGCCGGCACCGGGCCGAACATGCCGCTCGCCATCTCCTGCAGCTTCTTGACCTCGTCCGTCGACAGGGCGGCGCTCGCCTCGCCGCTGCCGGGGCCGGTGGTGTCGCCGGTCTTGGCCGGCTGCTCACCAGGGCAGCCGGTCAGCGCGAAGGTCAGCGCCCCGGTCAGGAGAGCACTCCAGGGACGACGCGAGCTGAACATGGTCACCTCCGATTCTCCAAAGGGGCAGAAAGCAGCCCTGCCGAGGCGGGTCGGCCTCTTGCTAGCGCGAGCTTTCTGCCCCTTTGGAGCTAGTTCGGGTCGGGCTTGGGCGTGTCCGGCCCGCTGGGCGGCAGCTCGGGCTCCTTGATCAGGTCGGCCGGCACCTCCCCGGTCAGGGACTCGAGGAAGGCCACGATGTCGGCGGTCTGCTCGTCGGTGAGCTGGGTGCCGAGCTGGTAATCGGCCATGAGGCGCACCGCCTCGTCGAGGGTCTCCACCGAGCCGTCGTGATAGTAGGGGGCGGTCTTGGCGATGTTCCGCAGCTGCGAGGTCTTGAACATCATCTTGTCGCCCGGGTTGCCCGTCTCCTCGAACTTGCCCTGGTCCTTGGTGTCGGGCCACGGCTTGCGCAGACCCAGCTTCTGCATGATGTTGCCGCCGAACAGCGGCCCCATGTGGCAGGCGGTACAGCCGACCTGCATGAACGTCTGGAGGCCCTTCTGCTGCTGGGGGGTGAGCGCGCTGGCGTCTCCCTCCACGAACCGGTCGAACGGGGCGGGCGTCACCAGCAGGCGCTCGAAGGCGCCGATCGCCTGGCCGATGTTGTGGTAGGTGATCGGGTCCTGGGCCTCGGGGAAGGCGGCCTTGAACTTCTCCGCGTAGCCCGGGATCGAGCGCAGCACCGACAGCACGTCGTCCTCGGAGCCCATGGCCATCTCGACCGGGTTGAGGATCGGACCCAGCGCCTGCTGCTCGACGTCGGCCGCCCGTCCGTCCCAGAACTGCATGGACTGCCCGGCCGCGTTGTAGACGGTGGGCGAGTTGCGCGTGCCGAGCTGCCCCCGGTGGCCCGGCGACGTCTTCTGCCCGTCGTCCCCGAACTTGGCGAGGTCGTGGCAGGTGTTGCAGGAGATCTGGTGGCTCTTCGACAGGCGGGTCTCGTAGTAGAGCATCCGCCCCAGCTCGACCTTGGCCGGCGTGGCCGGGTTCTTCTTGCTCTCGAAGGCGGCCGGCAGGGCGCCGAACATCTGCGCCTGCTGGATCAGCTGCTTGGCCGCCTCGTCGTCGGCGGCGCCCGTCTCGTGGCCCGGGCGGGGGCCGAGGCGGTCGCGGGCGCGCTTGATGCCCTCGGCCGAGAACTCGCGGTCCCGCTCGGGGATCGCCTCGAGCATGTCGAGGGTCGAGATCCCCAGGAACAGCCCCACCATGCCCAGCGAGCCGACCAGCACGATCGCGTTGAACGGCTTGTCCCAGCGCAGGTGCATGAAGAACAGGGCCACCAGGGTGGCCTTGACCGTGGCGATCAGCACCGCCACGAAGATGTTCGTCGACCGGCCGCCCAGGTCGAGGTACGACGCCAGGACGGTCACGACCGTCAGGACCAGGAGCGCGACGAACACGCCCACCAGGAACGTCGTCGAGACGACGTGCGGGTGGTGGTCGTCGGCCGCGAGCTCGTCGTTGTGGTGCGTGTCGGCCATGACTCTCCGCCTAGGCGATCAGGTACAGCAGGGGGAAGAGGTAGATCCAGATCAGGTCGACGAGGTGCCAGTAGAGCGCCGCGAGGTCCACCGGCAGGTACCAGCCGTGGGCGAAGTCGCCGCGCATGTTCCGGACGAGCACCCAGCCCAGCACGATCATGCCGATCAGCACGTGGATGCCGTGCAGCCCGGTCATGAGGAAGTAGATCCCGAAGAAGATGTGGACGTTCCGCACCTTGTCGGGGTCGACCGGCGGCAGGCCCTCGGGGGCGGCTTGCGCGGCGGCGTCGGCGCGCACCCGCTCGGGCGGGAGCGGGACCACGGTGCTGCCCGCCAGCTCGGCGCCGGGGATCACCGGCTCGTAGGCGACCGGCGCGTCCATGAGCACCAGCGGGGCCTCGCCGCGCTGCTTCGCCTCCTCGGCGGCCTCCCTGGCCGCCTGCTCGACCTCCGGCGGGCGCTCGCGCTCCCACTTGGGGTCGAAGTGCGCGCCGGGCAGCAGGTGCTCGTGGAACTTGTGCTTGTACTCGAAGAACTTGACCACCATGAAGCCCGCGCCGCCCGCGATGGTCAGCGCCAGCATGAGGGTGGTGAGCTCCTTCTTGCGCAGCTGCGCGGCGCGGACGGCCATGGCGGCCGTGAACGAGCTGGCGATCAGGATCACCGTGTTGAGCGCGCCCAGCGGCCTGTCGAGGAACAGGCTGGCGTGCTCGAACACCTCGGGGTGCAGGGCCCGGTACACCGTGTAGGCGCAGAACAGGCCGGCGAACAGCAGCACCTCGGTGGCGAGGAACAACCACATGCCGAGCTTGCCGGCGTGGAACTGGTTGTCCAGCGACTCGAAGTGGTGGGCGAGGTTGGGGTGCCCGTGCCCGTGGCCGCCCATGTTAGGCCTTTCCACCCTCGGCAGCGGGGCTGGTCCAGCCGCCGATGCTCGGGTCGTAGGTCAGGTCGGAGAAGTCGTAGGGGTCGCCCACCGTGGGGGTGGTCTCGAAGTTCTCGAAGTGGGGCGGCGAGGAGGTGCGCCACTCGAGCGTGGCGGCGCCCCACGGGTTGTCGGGCGCCTGCGCGCCGCGGAACAGCGAGTGGAGCAGGTAGCCCAGCATGAGGAAGAACCCGAGCGCCAGGATGTAGGAGCCGGCCGTCGAGAACTGGTGGTAGATCTGGTACTCGGGCGCGTAGGTGTAGTAGCGGCGCGGCATGCCCTGCGACCCCAGCAGGAACTGGGTGAAGAAGGTCACGTTGAAGCCGACGAACACCAACCCGGCGGCGACCTGGCCCAGCCGCTCGTGGTACATCCGCCCGGTGATCTTGGGCCACCAGTAGTGGAGCCCGCCCAGCATCGCGATCACCAGGCCGCCCATCATGACGTAGTGGAAGTGCGCCACCACGAAGTAGGTGTCGTGCAGGTGCACGTCGGTGGCGAGCGTCGCCAGGGGGAAGCCGGTCAGGCCGCCGATGGTGAACAGGAACAGGAAGGCGAGCGCGTACAGCATCGGGGTCTGGAAGCTGATCGACCCCTTGTACATGGTCGCCACCCAGTTGTAGATCTTCACCGCGGTCGGGATCGCGATCGTGAAGGTGAGCGCGCTGAAGATCGTGTTGACCAGCGTGGTCTGACCGCTGGTGAACATGTGGTGACCCCACACCAGGAAGCTGAGCAGGGCGATCGCCACGCTGGAGAAGGCGATGAAGCTGTAGCCGAAGATGTGCTTGCGGCTGAACACCGAGATCAGCTCGCTGACGATCCCGAAGCCGGGCACGATCATGATGTAGACGGCGGGGTGGCTGTAGAACCAGAAGAAGTGCTGGAACAGCACCGGGTCGCCGCCCAGGTCCGGGTTGAAGATCCCCACGCCCAGGGTGCTCTCGACCATGAGCAGCAGGACGGTGATGCCCAGGACGGGCGTCGCCAGGACCTGCATCAGGGCGGTGGCGTACAGCGCCCACAGGAACAGCGGCATGCGGAACCAGGTCATCCCCGGGGGCCGCAGCTTGTGGATCGTCACCATGAAGTTGAGGCCGGTGAAGATCGAGCTGAAGCCGAGGATGAACACCCCGGTCGCCATCCAGACCACGCCCTTGCGGATCGGCTCGGTGGAGTAGGGGGTGTAGAAGGTCCAGCCGGTGTCCACCCCACCGGCCAGGATCGACACCACCGCGGTGGCCGCGCCGATGATCCACAGGTAGTAGCTGCCCAGGTTCAGGCGGGGGAAGGCGACGTCCTTCGCCCCCAGCATGATCGGGAGCACGAAGTTACCGAGGGCCGCCGGCACGCTGGGGATGATGAACAGGAACACCATGATCGCGCCGTGCAGCGTGAACATGCGGTTGTACTGGGCCGCGTCGACCATGATCTTCTCGGGCGACAGCAGCTCGGTGCGGACGCCGAGCGCGAGCATGCCGGCCACGAAGAACGCGGCGAGGGTCGAGATGATGTACATCACCCCGATCCGCTTGTGGTCCAGGGTCAGGAGCCACGAGACGAGCCCGGTCTCCTTCTGCCAACCCAGGATGCAGTGGGTCCGCTTGAGGTAGTGGTTCGCTTCCATGGCGACTACTCGCTCTGCTCCTTGATGAACTCGACCAGCATGTCGATCTCCTCCGCGGAGAGCTTCTGGCCGAAGTTCAGGGCGCCCATTTGGTTGTCGAACTCGCGGCCCTCACGGGAGAGCAGCGCGCCGGGGTCCACGATCGACTCCCTGATGTAGTCCTCGTCCGCCTTCTGGCTCCGGGTCTGGCCGGTGGCGGGGTCGAAGACCTGACGGTCGGAGCCGTACAGGCCCCGGAAGGAGGGGCCGACGATGATCGTCCCCTCGAGGTTGTGGCAGGCCTGGCAGTGGAGGCGGTACAGGGACTGGCCGTCCGCCTCCCCCAGCCCGTCGACCCAGGCCTTCCAGGAGGCCTCGGTCTCGTGGACGACCACCTGCACCTGCATGGTCGAGTGCTGGTCGCCGCAGTACTCGGTGCAGAACAGCCAGAAGACCTCGCCGTCCTTGGGCACCCGCGTGGGCTGGAACCAGACGGTGGTGAACCGGCCGGGGACCACGTCCTGCTTGACCCGGAAGTTGGGGATGAAGAAGGAGTGCAGCACGTCCTGCGACTCCATCACCATCTGGAAGGGCCGGTCCTTGACGACGTGCAGCTCGGGGGAGGTGCCCCCGTTGGGGTAGGTGAACTGCCAGGCCCACTTCTGGGCCAGCACCTCGATCTTGGTGGCGTCGCTGGGCGGGACCGTCATGTCGACGTAGCCGCGGAAGCCCCAATAGAACATGAACACCACCAGCACGATCGGCGGCAGCGACCAGGCCACCTCGAGGGGCAGGTTGTGGTGGGGGCTGCGCTCGGGGCCCTTCCCCTCCTGGCGGCGGTAGCGCCACATGAACCAGGCCATGACGGCCATGATGTGGACGAAGTAGAAGGCGCTCAGCCAGAAGATGAAGTAGTAGATCCAGTCCACGGTCTCGGCCTGCGCCGAGGCCTGGACCGGCATCTGGAGGGTGCCGTCCGCGCTGCCGCAGCCGCCGAGGAGCAGCGCGGCGCCGGCCATGCCGGCCAGGAGGGAGAGCCGGCGCAGGGGTCGCGAGCCGAGGGTCCGAAGGGTCATCACAGCGCGCCTCCCGAGGAGGAGCCGGCGTCGCGTGGCTCGCCGCGAGCATCGCTCGCGGCGCGCGCGCCCGCCTCCTCGGCGAACGGAGGTGGATCGTCTGGAGCGGTCGTCTGCTCCGCGGCGGCGGCGAGGGCCCGCCGCTCACGCCGCAGGTTGATCACGATGAAGGCGGCCACGGCGAGGGTCATGGCGGCCCCCACCAGGCGGACGATGTTCATGATCTGGAGCGTGTACTGGCCGACGTCGGGGTCGAACTGGTAGCAGAACAGCATCACCCGGTCGAGGGCGGAGCCGACCCTGCCGTCGGCCGCCTCGACCAGGGACAGGCGGACGAGCTGCGGGTCGTACTCGGCCCCGTAGATCGTGCGCGACAGGACCCCCTCGGGCGTCACCACGAACAGGCCCGCCCCGTGGGCGAACTCCCGCGTCTGGGTGTCGAAGCGGAAGCCGAACCCGGTGGCCTCGGCCAGGGCTCGAATGCTGGTCACCGTGCCGGTGAGGAACCGCCACCCGGCGGGGGTGACCTCCTCGCGGGCGAGCTCGCGCAGGTAGGCCCCCTGCTTGAGGCGCGCCAGGTTCGCGGTCTCCTCGGGGTTGATGCTCACGGTCACCGCCGTGAACTCCTCCCCCGCGGTCCAGGTCATGGCGCGCAGCGTCTCGACCAGGCCGTCGAGCGTGTGGGTGCACAGGCCCGGGCACCGGTAGTAGGCCAGCTGGAGCAGGACGGGCCGGCCCTGGGCGAACAGGTCGCCCAGGCGGACCTTGTTGCCGTGCTCGTCGTCGAACAGGGCGTCCATGGGGAGCTGGCTGCCCCGCCGGTCCACGATCTGCGCCTCGGCGCCCACCGACTGGGGCATGCGCTCGGGGTCGCGGAACTTGGCGAGCGAGTCGGCGGGCTCGCCCGTGGGGGCGTCCTCAGCGGCGGGCCCCTGCGGCGCCGCCTCGGCGCCGCCGTCGACGTCGGCCTCGACTGGGGCGCCGCCCTCGGCGCCGGGGGCCTTGGGGACGGCGGACGACTCACGCACAGGCTGCGCCCGCACCGCGGGCGCGAGGCCCCCGGCCAGGATCGCCAGCCCCAACAGGCCGGCCGCGCCCGCGCTCGTCATCCGCATCGCCACCTCAGCTCCCTCTCCTCCGCCTACCGGCGGTACTCCTGCACGACGCGCTGCATGGCCTTCTCGATCGGCACGCCCTGCGCCCCGCCGGTCTCGAGCAGCTGGCGCTGAGACGTCTCGAGCTGACGCAGCTCCACCGAGCCGTGCGCCTTTACCTCCGCCTCCGCCTGCGTCACCGCGTACACCACGTACTGCAGGGCCAGGGCGATCAGGAGCACCAGGGCGAACCCCCACACCACGAAGTAGGCAGTGGAGCGCGGCTCGGGGTCGGGATCCGAACCCGGCAGCGCGGAGAAGTCCTCGATCTGCGCGGCGGCGGCCATGGGGTCCCTCAGTAGTTCTGGTGGTTGAGCGCCTCGACGAGGCGCGGGTCCTTGATCGGGATCAGCTTGCCGCGGGCGAGGTTGCGGGTCGTCGAGACCACGTACAGCCCCCCCAGCGCGACCAGCAGGGCCAGGTCCATGACGGGCGCCGGGAAGTGGCCCAGCGGCGACTTCTGGGGGGCGACCACCCAGAACAGGTCCACGAAGTGGACCAGCAGCACGTAGGCGGCCCCCAGGGCCAGCATGGACGGCCGGCGCTTGGGGTAGCGGCTGATCAGGAGCAGGAACGGCAGCGCGAAGTGGGCCAGGATCAGGAACACCGACACGGCCGCCCAGGCGCCCTGCTGGCGGACCCAGTACCAGATCGTCTCCTCGGGGATGTTGGCGTACCAGATCAGCATGTACTGGGAGTACGCGATGTAGGCCCAGAACACGACGAAGGCGAACATGAACTTGCCGACGTCGTGGTAGTGCTCGGGCGTCACCGAGTGGGTGACGCGGCCGCTCCGCTGCAGCAGGTACAGGGTCATGATCAGGGCGGCGAAGAAGCTGAGGAACCCGCCCGCGAAGAAGTACACCCCGAAGATCGTGCTGAACCAGTAGGGGTCGAGGGCCATCAGCAAGTCGAAGCCGACCAGTGAGGCGCTGAGGGCGAACAGGATCACGGACGGGGCGCTCCAGCGCTGCATCCGCGCGGTCAGCGCGGGGTCGCCGCTCTCGTCCTGCTTGATCGAGGTCCCCGCGTAGAAGCGGGCGATCAGGATCCACAGCACGAAGAACACGGCCAGCCGGGCGGCGACCCAGGGGAAGCTGAGCCAGACCTCCTTGGCCGCGTCCATCTCGCCGTGCGCCACATCGGGGATCGCCGGGCCGTGGGCGAAGTCACCCAGGGCGGCGGCGGTGTGCTCGGCGTCGGCGGCGCCGTGCGCGTCGGCCTCGCCGTGCCCGGCGGCGTGCGCCTCGTGGTGGGCGGCGGCCTTGGGCATCAGCTTGCCCATGTAGCTGCCGGCGACCACCGGCACCGCCAGCACCGCCAGCAGGAGGAAGTTGCTGGCGATCCCCTCCGCGACCCGCCGGACCGTGACGCTCCACCCGGCGCGCACCAGGTGCTGAATGATCACGAAGAACAGGCCGCCCAGGGTGATGCTGAGCAGGTACGAGAAGGCGATCAGGTACGAGGCCCAGAACCGCTCGGCCTGCCACAGGGCGGCGATCAACGCCCCGGCGATGCCGACCGCGAACAGGATCCAGCCGGCGCGAGAGGCCCGCCCGGCGGCGTCGCCGAGCTCGAGGTTCTCCTCGGCGGGAGGGGCTAGGAGCGCGTGGGTGCTCATCGCTTGCTGACTCCCCTACGGGTTCTGCGTGCGCTGGAGGGCCTTGAGGTAGGCCACGATCGCCCAGCGGTCATGGACGGGGATCTGCTCGCCGTAGGGCGGCATGTTGGCCTTGCCGTAGGCGATGGTGTTGTAGACCTGACCCAACGGCTGGGCCCGGATCTGCTCGGCGTGGAGGTCCGCGGGGGCGGCCCAGCCCTCGACGCCGGGCTGGCCGATGGTCTTGAGGCGGGTCACCCGCTGGTGGACCATGCCGTCGCCGTTGCCGGCGTAGCCGTGGCACATGGCGCAGAAGACGTCGTACCGCTGGCGGCCGCGCCGCAGCAGGGCCTCGTCCACCTGCACCTGCGCGGGGAAGGCGTCGGCCCACCGGGCCCTGCCGTTCTCGACCACCTGCCCGCGGAAGTAGTGGTCGTCCTCGAGCAGCTCGCCTCGGGCCACCGTGCCCGGCACCGGCTGGCGCATGGCGCGCCCGTCGAGGAACAGCTGGTTCTCCCCCTGCGCCTTGTACCGGAGCTGGTTGTCCATGTCGCGGATGATGTGGATCCGCGGCTTGTCGCTGGTGGCGACCCGCGCCTTGGCGATCAGGGCGAAGGGGATCAGCCCGATCGTGCCCAGCAGGATCGCCCCTGGCAGGATGAACCGCTTCATGGCCTAGGCCCCCTCTCCCACCAGCACCTCGACGTGCGCCCCGCCGAGCGAGCGCGCCAGCTCGACGGTGCGCTCCTCGTCCCACAGGGCGTCGGTGGCCTCGATGCTGATGAAGAACCGGTCCTGCGTCGCCCGTCGGAAGCGGGCGCTGTGGAACACCGGGTGGTAGAAGCGCGGCAGCTTGTTGAGGATCCACATGCCGAAGAACGCCCCGAAGGCGCTCAGCAGGATCGTCAGCTCGAAGGTGACCGGGATGTTGGCCGGCACGCTGAACACCGGCTTGCCGCTGGTGATGAACGGGTAGCCGCTGGGCAGGAAGGGGTCGAGCAGCACCGAGTCGGCCAGGCTGAACGGCAGCACGATCCCGTTGGTGTACAGCTGCAGGATCATGCCCAGGGCGCAGCCGGTGAGGCCGCCGCCGAACACGATCCAGGGGAGGATCGTGGGGCGGATCCCCATGGCCCCGTCGAGCCCGTGGACCGGGTAGGGGGTGTGGGCGTCCCACTCGGAGTAGCCGGCGTCGCGGACCTTGGCCGCGGCCTCCATCAGGCTCTCCTCGGTCTCGAACTCGACCAGGCACCCCAGCACCGCGCCGCCGGCGGCGGCGACCGCCTCGCCCGAGGCCTCGGCGGCCAGCGCCTCGGCCCCGGCCGCCCGCGCGTGGGCGCCCACGGCCGCCGCCTCGGCTCCCTCGGCCCGGGCGGCCGCCTCCGGCTCGGCCGCCACCACCGCCTCGGCCTTCGCCTGTTGCGCCTCGGCCTCGGCGGCCTCGGCCTCGGCCTTGGCGGCCTCGGCCTCGGTCTTCGCCTCCAGCGCCTTGGCCGGCGCCTCGGTGGAGGGGGCGACCTCGGCCTGGGCGACCTTCTCCTCGGCCTGCTCGGCCTTGGCGTCGGCGGCCTCGGCCTTGGCCTCGGCGGCGGCCGCGTCGGCCTCGGCGTCGCCCTTGGCCGCGGCCGCGGCG
>JAWLGW010000036.1:0-15848 GCA_041690735.1 Planctomycetota bacterium | reverse complement strand
CTAACCTCCCCCGAGTACCTGGCCTCGTACGCGCGGCGGTTCGTGAAGGCAGGCGCGCGGCTGATCGGCGGCTGCTGCGGCACCCAGCCCGAGCACGTGCGGGCGATCAAGCAGGCGGTGGTGGCCGCCAGCCCCGCCACGCGCCTCCCCCGGCAGGTGGCGGCGACGCCGAGCCGCGCCGCCCAGGCGGCGGTGCCCCGGGCCGAGAAGTCGCGCCTGGCCCGCCGCCTGGCGGACCGCGCCTTCCCGGTGTGCGTGCAGGTCGACGCCCCTCGCGGCAGCGACCCCGCGGCGACCCTCGCCCTGGTGGAGGCCCTCGAGCAGGGGGGCGTCGACCTGGTGGCCGTGCCCGAGCGGATCGGCGGCGTGCGCATGGCCGCCTTCGCCAGCGCCCAGCTGTGCCAGCGGGGCGACGCCGAGGCGCTGGTCGAGCTGGCCTGCCGGCAGCGCACCCTCCTCCAGCTCCAGTCCGAGGTGCTGGGAGCGAGCGCGCTGGGCCTGCGCAACCTGGTGCTGGTGACGGGGCCGCCCCCTACCCTCGGCGAGTACCCCGACGCCACCGCCAACCTGGAGGTCGACTCGATCGGCCTCACCAACATGGTGCGCCGCCTCAACGAGGGGCTCGACCTGGGCGGCCGGCCGCTGGACCGGCCCACCGCGATCCACATCGGCGTGCACCTCGATCCGTTCGCGATCGACCTCGAGCACGAGATCCGGCGCTTCGAGTGGAAGGTCGACGCCGGCGCCGAGTTCGCGCTCACCCCGCCGGTCCTCGATCCCGCCGCGCTGGCAGAGTTCCTGCCCCGGATCGAGCACTGCCGGATCCCGATCGTGGCCTCGGTCCCCCTGCTGCGCAGCTACCGCGACGCCGAGCGCCTCCGCCGCGAGACCGGCGCCGGCCGGGGCCGCCAGGGGGACGTCGAGCGCCTGCTCCGCGCCGAGCAGGAGGGGCGCGCCCTCGACGTCGGCGTGGAGCTGGCCGTGGGGATCGCCCGCGAGCTGCGCGGCCTGGTGGACGGGTTGCAGGTCGTGGTCCACCACGGCGACCCGCGCGACGCCCTGCGGGTCCTGGCGGGGGTGGCGGAGGGGGCCGAGACCTAGACCTGATCGAGGATCCGGCGCATGCGCTGCGGCGCCCGCTCGAACTCGACGTTGCTCACGTACACCTTGTCGAGCCCCAGCGACCGCAGCTCGCGGATCGTCCGGGCGCACACCTCCTCGGGGGTACGGCCGGCGGCGAACTCCTGGGTCAGGCCCTCGGTCGGCACCGGCAGGAACTGGCTCAGGCGCTGCAGGGTCCGCTTGCGGGCGCTGCGGTAGAAGAACACGCCGAACAAGGCCGGCAGCCGCAGGCCGCTCTTGCTGTAAGCGTCGAGGAACGCGTCCACCCGGCGCAGGTCGTGGTGCGACACCACCTGCGTGAGGAAGTACTCGGCCGAGAAGCCCTCCTCGGCCAGGAACTCGACCTGCCGCTCGGGCTCCCGGTGCGGGTTGGCCCACCCGCCCAGGGCCAGGCGAGGCACCCGCTCGCGGATCCGCTGCCGCAGCTCGTAGGCGTGCGGCACGCAGCGCGGCGCCCCCACCCCCTGATCGCCGCCCAGGACCGTGAGCGCCTCGTAGCCGGTGGAGGCCGCCCGCTGGGCGTAGCGGAGGCAGTAGTCGAGGGTGTGCTTGCAGGTCAGGAACGGCACCAGCCGCGCCGGGGAGACGTCCTGGGCCAGGTTCGACTGCAGGTGGTGGAGGTTCTCCTCCTCGTTCTGGCCCACGGCGTTGTCAGTCAGGAACACGAAGGTGTCGAGGCTGTTCACCAGGCGGCGCACGCCGTGGTGCATGTCGATCCAGGTGTCGATGCTCCGGTCGCGGGGCAGGTCCGCCCGCGGCGGCCGCAGCTCCACGGTCACCAGCGGGCGGTCGTCGGCGAGTCGCGTCAGGAAGGGGCTCTCGGTCATGGTGACCGTCCCGCTGTGCGGCCGCGGCGAGGGCGCGTGCATCGGACTGTCCATGGGACCTCCGGGAGGCCCGCGCGAGGCCGCTCCCAGCCGCTCATCATAGGCGCCGGCGCCGACGCCCGCTCCTGCCAGGGCAGCGCGGCGGCGGCTACCAGATGAAGTCGAGCCCCAGATGCTCGCCCAGGGTCGGATGCCGCTCGGGCTCTTCGGCGCGCCCGCCGCTCTCGAGGGCTTTGCGAGACAGGGTGCGGAAGCCGCTCGCCTCCAGCAGGCTCGTCGCCCGCTGGGGATCGTCCACCGAGAACAGGGCCAGCGACTTGCCCTCCACCCGGCTCACGAAGGCGTACAGCTGCTGGATGTTGACCTGCTCCTGCGACAGCACCCCCAGGATCGCGGCCAGGCCGCCCACCCGGTCGTCCATCTCGACGGCCACCGCCTGCTCGACCACGTAGTCGTGCCCGGTGGCGTCGAGGGCGGCCCGGGCCCCGTCGAGGTCGCTCACGATCAGGTTGGCCTCGCCGTGACCGCCGCTCCGCTCGGCGACCTCGAGGGCCTTCATGTCGACCCCCGCCTTGGCCAGGGCTTCGACCATGCCAGCCAACGTCCCCGGTCGGTTGGGCAGCTTCACACGCAGTTGCTCGATCACCAAACGCTCCCGTACCCGCGGCATTGTGCCACAGCAGGGTCGCTCCCCCACCGCCGTTGCAACGCCGCACCGGGGAGCCAGAATGGCGCCCGAGCCGCACAGGAGGAGCCCCCATGAAGGTCCTGATCGCCGACAAGCTGCCCGAGGCCGGCCTCGAGGCGTTCCGCGCCGCCGGCTTCGAGGTGGAGTGCGACCCCGGCCTCAAGGACGAGGCGCTGGTGGACGCGATCGCGACCAGCGGCGCCAAGGTGCTGGTGGTCCGCTCGACCAAGGTGCCGCGGGCGGCGCTGGAGGCGGGGAGCCTGGCCCTCGTGGTGCGCGCGGGCGCCGGGTACAACAACGTCGACACCGAGGCCGCCAGCCAGCTCGGGATCTACGTGGCCAACTGCCCGGGGAAGAACGCGGTGGCCGTGGCCGAGCTGACCTGGGGGCTGATCGTCAGCCTCGACCGGCGGATCCCCGACGCGGTGCGCGAGCTGCGCGAAGGCTCCTGGAACAAGAAGGAGTTCTCCAAGGCCGACGGCCTGCTGGGCAAGACCCTGGGCGTAATCGGCCTGGGCGAGATCGGCCGCCAGGTGGTCCGGCGGGCCCACGCCTTCGGCATGCCCGTCGTCGCCTGGAGCCGCTCGCTCACCCCCGAGGCGGCGGCCAAGCTCAAGGTCACCCGGGTCGACTCGCCCAAGGAGGTCGCCGCCCGCGCCGACGTGGTGACGGTGCACGTGGCGCTCACCGGCGACACCCGGAGCCTGTGCGACGCCGACTTCTTCGCCGCCATGAAGCCGGGCGCCCTGTTCGTCAACACCTCCCGCGGGGAGGTGGTCGACGGCGCGGCCCTGGCCGAGGCGATCGGCGACAAGGGCCTGCGGGCGGGGCTCGACGTGTGGAACAAGCAGCCCAAGGACGCCACCGGGGCCTTCGAGGACCCCCTGGGCAAGCTGGAGGCGGTGTACGGCACCCACCACATCGGGGCCTCCACCCAGCAGGCCCAGGACGCGGTCGCCATGGAGGCGGTGCGGGTGGCGCGGGTCTACAAGGAGACGGGCGCGGTGGAGAACTGCGTGAACCTGCTCCAGCGCAGCCCCGCCCCCTGCGCTCTGGTGGTCCGCCACCTCGACCGGGTCGGCGTGCTGGCGGGCGTCCTGCAGGCGCTCAAGGCGGAGCAGGTCAACGTGCAGGAGATGCACAACGTCCTGTTCACCGGCCAGGGCGCCGCCGCCTGCGCCACGATCCACCTGAGCCGCGAGCCGTCGCCCGAGCTCTTGGAGCGGATCGCCGCGCAGGAGCACGTCCTCGCCCTTCAGCTGACCCGCTAGCCGATCGCCGCCTAGCCCGCCCCTCAGGAGCCCTCCCATGACCGAGCGCGTCGTCAACTTCTCCGCCGGCCCCGCCACCCTTCCCGTCGAGGTGCTCGAGGAGGCCCGGGACAACCTGTTGTCGCTGGGCGACCTGGGCGCGGGGATCTGCGAGATCAGCCACCGCTCCAAGGAGTACGACCGGATCCACGAGGGGGCGCAGGAGAAGATCCGCCGCCTGCTCGGCGCCGGCGACGAGTGGGCGCTCCTGTTCCTGCAGGGCGGCGCCAGCCTGCAGTTCACCATGGTCCCCCAGAACCTGGGCGCCGACGCCGACTACGTGATCACGGGCACCTGGAGCAAGAAGGCCCTGGCGGAGGCCAAGAAGCTGGGGAGCCCGCGAGTGGCGGCGTCGAGCGCCGAGACCGGCTTCGACCGGATCCCCACCGAGCTCGACCTGTCGCCCACCGCCAGCTACGTGCACATCACGTCGAACAACACCGTGGCAGGGACGCAGTACCACTCCTTCCCGAAGACGGAGGCCCCGCTGGTGTGCGACGCCAGCTCGGACATCCTCTCCCGTCCGCTCGACCTCGACCGGTTCGGCCTGATCTACGCCGGCGCCCAGAAGAACCTGGGCCCCTCGGGCCTGACCCTGGTCCTCATGCGCAAGGAGCTGCTGAAGCGCTCGCCCGACTCCCTGCCCACCATGCTCGACTACAACACCCACGCGGAGAACGACTCGCGGTTCAACACCCCGCCCACCTTCGCGATCTACGTGCTGTACCTCGTCGCCCAGTGGCTGGAGAAGCAGGGCGGCCTCACCGCCATGGCCGAGAAGAACGAGGCCAAGGCGAAGAAGCTGTACGAGGCGATCGACGGCCACGACCTGTACCGCGGCCACGCTCAGCAGGACAGCCGCTCGCTCATGAACGTCACCTGGCGCCTGGCCGACGAGAAGCTCGAGCCCGTGTTCCTCGAGCAGGCCGCCAAGCAGGGCCTGGTGAGCCTCAAGGGCCACCGCAGCGTGGGCGGGATCCGGGCCTCGATCTACAACGCCATGCCGGCGGAGGGGGTCGATCGCCTGGTGGCCTTCATGAAGGAGTTCGCCCAGCAGCACGGGTAGCGAAGTGGTGTCCGCACCGGAGCCGCATGAAGCACACCTTCGACCTGTGGTCGTTTCAGGGCCGCGTCACGCGCCGGCAGTACGTGCTGGCGGGGGTCGCGCTCCTGGCGATCAAGTACGGGCTCGACAGCGCGGTCGCCGCGGCCTTTGGGCGGGGCTGGAGCCCGCTGATGTACGTGTCGCCGCGGGTGTCGCCGCTGCTGCAGCCCGAGGCGGCGCCGGCGTTCTGGCTCGCGCTGCTGGCGGTGGCCCTGCCGTTCATCGCCGCCGGCGTGGCGCTCTCCGCCCGGCGGCTGCGCGACATGGGCCACAGCCCCTTCTGGTGCGGGCTGTTCTTCCTCCCCTTCCTGCACTGGGTGTTCTTCGTGGTCCTGGCCGCGGCGCCCTCGGCGGTGACGGCGGAGGAGGTCCCGACGACGACGACGGAGGAGCCCGGGCCGCCCGCCGCTGACGAGGAACCGCGCGACCTGATCGACCGCTTCCTCGCTCTCCCGGGGGACACGCGCTTCCTGATCGCTGGGGCCACGGGCGCAGCCTTCGGCTGCGGCGGGCTGCTGGTCGGCTCGAACCTGTACCTGTACGAGCTGACGGGGATCGCGCTCCTGCCCCGCGACGTCCTGGGCGTGGGCCTGTTCGTGGGCGTGCCCTTCGGCGTCGGCTTCTGGCCGGGCTACTTCCTGGGCCTCAGCCGTCGGGAGGGGTTCGGCCGCGCCGCCGCCGCCACGACCTTGGCGTCGCTGGTGGTGTTCCTGCTCCTGCTGGTGGTCGGCCTGGAGGGGCTCGGCTGCCTGGTCATGGCGGCGCCGCTGGTGTACCCCGTCGCCTTGCTGGGCGCCTTCGCCGGGTGGACCTGCGGGCGCATGGCCCAGCTCCGCCCGGCGGCCGTGGCCGCCCTGCTGCTCGCCCCCGGCCTGATCGCCTGGGAGCAGCTCGCGCCCCCCGCCCCCAGCGAGCTGGCGGTGGTGTCGACCGTGCGGATCGACGCGCCCCCCGAGGCGGTGTGGGAGCGGGTGGTGGCCTTTCCGCCGATCGACGCGCCCCCCACGCCGATCTTCTCGATCGTGGCCCTCCCCCTGGAGGCCCGGATCGAGGGCGCCGGCCCGGGCGCCCTCCGTCGGTGCATCTTCACGATCGGCGAGTTCGAGGAGCCGATCGAGGTGTGGGACCCGCCCCGCGAGCTGACCTTTGGGGTCCACGCCCAGCCGGCCGCGGTCGCCCGCTACGTGGACACCGCCCGGGGACAGTTCCTCCTCGAGCGCAACCCCGACGGCTCGACCACCCTGGTCGGCACCACCTGGATCCGCTGCAAGCTGCAGCCCGCCTTCTACTGGGACGCCTGGAGCGAGGCCCTGGTCCACGCGATCCACATGCGGGTCCTCGAGCACATCGAACGCCTGGCCGAGGGCGCCGCCCCAGCGGGTCCCGCCGAGCTCCCCGAGTGGCTGCTGGTGGCGAACGAGACCTGCCGCTGCACCCGGCACGAGCGCGTGCCCTAGCTCGGAGCCTCCGTCACCGGCACCACCAGGCGGAAGCGCGCGCCTCGCGGGCTGTGCGTCTCGAGGCGCAGCTCACCGCCGAAGGTCCGGGCGATCCGGGCCGAGATCGCCAAGCCCAGGCCGGTGCCGCCGTCGCGGCGGGTGAAGAACGGCTCGAACACCTTCTCGGCGACCTCGGGGTCCACCCCGGGGCCGTCGTCCTCCACCGTCAGCTCGAAGGAGGCGCCATCGGCGCAGGGCCCGGCGCTGAGCACGATCCGCCCGTTCGTCTCGGGCACGAAGGCCGCGGCGTTGAGCAACAGGTTCACCACGACCTGCTCCAGCTGCGCGGGGACGCCGCGGATCCGCGGCAGCGGCTCCACGAGGTCGATCACCAGCTCGGCTCCCTTGCGGCTCAGGGCGTGCTGCGACAGCGCCACGGCGGTCGCGATCGACTGCGAGGGCGAGAAGGTCACCGGCTGCGCCCCCTCGTCGGAGCGCACGAACGCCCTGAGGTCGTCCACGATCTGGCGCACCCGCCGGATCCCCTCCTGGATCCCGGTCATGAGCTGGGGGAGCTCCTCCCGGCAGTCGCTCCAGGCCAGGCGCGCCACCCGCCGCTCCGGATCGTCGGCCAGGCGCTCGTCGACGAGCGGCACCACGTCCTGCCAAGCCTCCTGCAGGATCGGCAGGTTGAACATGATGAAGTTGGCGGGGTTGCTGATCTCGTGGCCGATGCTGGCCACCAGCTCCCCCAGCGCCTCCAGCTTCTGCGCCCGGCGCAGGCCGGTCACGTCCCGCTGGACCGCTACGTAGTGCGTGGTGGTGGCCCGCTCGTGGTCGACCAGCGGCGCGACGCTGGCCTCGATCTCCAGCAGGGAGCCGCTCTTGGTCCGGTTGAGTAAGCTCCCGCGCCACACCTCCCCGCGAGACACCGTGTCCCACATGGCCCGGTAGTCCTCGGGCGTCATGCGGCCGCTCCTCAGCAGCCGGGGGTTGGCGCCCAGCGCCTCCTGGCGGGAGTAGCCGGTCACCGCCTCGAAGGCCGGGTTCACGTACTCGATCGTGCCCTGGGTGTCGGTGACGAACACGATCTCCGCGCACTGCTCCACCGCCAGCGCCAGGCGGCTGCGCTCCCGCGCCGTCTGGTGCAGCGCCGTCACGTCGCGGGCCGTGGCGAGCGCGCCCGACAGGCGCCCCTCGTCGTCCCACACCGCGCCAAACGACCACGATAGCCGTCGCTGCTCCCCGTCCTCCCGGCGGAGCTCGCCCTCCAGCGGAGGCGGGCGCCTCGACTCCTCCAGGGCCTCCACGACGACCCGTTCGAATGCGCCGGCGTCGGCGGCGGCGGCGATCGACCGGCCGAGGTCCTGACCCACGCGGTCCGCGCGGAAGAAGGCGGCGCCGGCCGGGTTGAGCCAGCGGCATCGGCCGTCGCGTCCGAGCTCGCACACGATGTCCGGGATCGCCTCGAGCAAGCTCTGGAAGCGCCGCTCCCGCGAGCGCCTGGCCCGCGCGACGCTCGCCGCCATCTCGTTGAAGGCGAAGCTCAGCCGGGCGACCTCGTGGCGCCCCTCGACCGCCACCGCGACGTCGAGGTCGCCCGACGCGATCCGGCTGGCTGCCCGCTCGAGGTCGAGCAGGGGGGCGAGCGAGCGCAGCACCCCCCACACCGAGACCACCCCCAGCAGCGCCCCCAGACCCAAGGTGGCGGACAGGAACGCCGCCAGGGACGTGGAGCGCAGGTCCTCCTCCTCCGCCAGGAGCTCGGCGTTCTGCCGGTACAGGCGCAGCAGCACGTCCGCGCTCTCCGCGACCGCCTTCCCCGCCGCTCGGGCCTGACGCCGCCGCTCCTCGGCGTCGCCCGTCCCTCGGGTCGCCAAGAGCCGCTCCAGCAGGCGCGTGGTCCGCAGCCACTCCGCGCGCGCCCGCTCCAGCAGGAGGCGCCGGCGCGGGGAGGGCTCGGCGTGAAGCTGTCGCGCCCACAGCTGCCCCTGCCCCTGCTCCAGCTCCCGGGCGGTCGCCCGCATCCGCTCGAGCACGTCTCGATCGGCGTCCCGCAAGCCGGACGCGGCGCTCTCCAGGCGAGCGGCCAGCAGCGTCTGCCGCGTCGCCAGCTGGAGCAACGCTCCGTCGGCGGCGTGCCGCCGCGCCGCCACGGCCGCGGCGCCGACCGCGAGCAGGAACAGGGCGGTCACGAGGAGGAAGGAGGCCACCACCCGGAAGCGGATCCCGAAGCGCACCGGCAGCTGCACGACGCCCCCTCTCGCCCGCTCCGCCGCCGCGCCCCCCGACCGCCGCGCCCTAGCGCTGCCGCCGGGCGAGCGCCTGCTCGACCACCGCCACCAGCTCGGCCGGCTCGCAGGGCTTCTCCACGAAGTCGGCGCAGTGGTAGCGGATCGCCTCCCGCAGCTCCTCCCGGCTGCCGAAGGCGGAGATCAACACCACCGGGAGCGACGGCAGCAGCTCGCGGACCGTGCGCAGCAGCATGAGGCCGCTCATGCCCGGCATACGGATGTCCGACAGCACGAGGTCGTACTCCGCGCCGGCCTTGAGGCGAGCCAGCGCCTCCTCGGCGGTCGCGCAGGTCTCCACCTCGAGTCCGGCCTGCCGCAGGGCGATACGCAGCGACTGGCGAGCGTGGGCCTCGTCCTCCACCACCAGCAGGCGGATCGAGCCGGCGAGGTTCTCGAGCGGCGAGGTGGACTTCGCCGGCTCCAGGAGGGCGCGCCCCCCGTGGGGGGTCCGCCCTTCCCGCCGCCGGGCGACGGCCTGGTCGACCTCACGACCGAGCTGCTCGAGCGGCACCCCCTTCCTGACCACGGCGTCCGCGACCCCCGCCGGGACCCCCTCCACGTCCGAGGTGAACAGGATCAGGGCGGTGCGGTCGTTATGCCGGCGAAGGATGCGACAGAACTCGATCCCGTTCATGCCCGGCATGTGCCGGTCGCACACCAGCGCGTCCACCGCCTCGGAGGGTCGGAGCAGCTTGGGCGCGATCTCGCTCCACAAGGTGGAGGTGACCACGGGTCCGTAGGGGGAAGAGGTGAGCGCGTCGGCCACGGCCTCCAGCACGACCCTGTCGTCATCCAGCGCGTAGATCACGCTCGTCCTCCGCCCCGATCCCTCCCGATCCTGGTTGCGAGGCGGGGCTACCGGAAGTCTCCCTGCGAGGACGGGGGCGCCGTCGGCGCGCAACGCATGAGCGTGTGGGCGAGCGGGTTGACGCTGGTCAAGCCACCCGGGGGGCTCGGAGCCCCCCCACGTCGTCGCCCGGGGGCCCCCATGCAGCGCGCTCGGCAACGCCGGGCCTCGTCAGGCTGACGTCAGCCTGACGTCAGCCTGGCGTCAGTCAGCGCCCGGCGGGCGCGGCGGGCGCGCAGGCGCCGCGCCCCGGCGGCGGCAGCGCCCAGGAGCGCCAGGCTCCCCACGATGAGCGCCACGGTCAGCGCCTCCCGGTGCGGCACCAGGCTCTCGAATCCGCTCACCTGCGCGGCGAAGCCGGCGAAGACCTTGTTGTACTTGGGGGTCTGGTTCTGCTCGATCGAGGGGAAGGCCCGCAGGAGGTCGTCCGCCAGCCGCTGGCTGATCGCCTCCATGTCTCCTCGCTGCGCCGGGTCCGCCTCGGTGTAGGCGACCTCGTTGAGCTCGATCTCGACCTCCACGAAGGCGACGGTCCAGGCGAACCACCGCGACGCGACCTCGTCGAGGGTCAGGGTCGCGAAGGGCGCGCCGCGACGGGAGAGGTAGACCCGCCAGCGGCGCTGCTCGATCGTGAGCAGGGGCTGGAGCCGGCGCGCGTCGACGCCGTACCGCTCCAGGGCCTGGGCGAGCGGCGGGCGGTCGTCGCGGTCGACGAGGCCGAGCAGGGGGTGGCGGTCGAGGGCGCCCTTGGCGGGGCGGGGCGGGTCGACCTTGAACTTGACCTCCGTCCGGTTGAGGAGCTCGGCGTCGTCGGGCCGGTGCAGCTTGAGCTGGACCAGCTCTCGTCCGTGCTTCACGTCTCCGGCCGGATCGTCGAGGTTCCAGCGCTGCCGGCGCCGCACCCCGCACTCCGCTCGCAGCAGGTCGAGGTCAGGGGTGTCGAAGTACTGGTCCACGAACCGCTCGTCCGAGAACCGGGCGGCGAACCCCTCGCCGAGCTCGGGCAGCAGGCTGTCGGGGCCCGCGCCGTACCGCTCGCGCAGGTAGCTGCGGACCGCCTCCAGCTCGGCGTCGGGGACCGACAGCTTGTACTCGTTCTCGACCCGGGCCCCCGAGCCCGACTCGCCTCCCAGGGCCAGGGGGGGCGCCGCGACCGCGGCGAGGAGCGCGAGCAGGCTGGCGGGGTGCCTGAGGGTCATGACGGAGAAGTGTAGCGCGCGACCTCCTCTCCGAGCAGCGGCCGTCCCGACCGCAGCGCCTGCTCCAGCCAGGCCCCGGCGGCCTGGGAGGTGACGATCGCCAGGATCACCAGAGCGGTGTAGCCGAAGGCGTTCACGATCTGCGCGTCGTAGGCGACGCTGGCCAGCACGATCCCCGGCCCGCCTCGAGCGTTGGTGGCCACGGCCAGGTCGAGGACGTCGCGGCCGCGGAAGCCCGCCAGCCGGGCGCCCAGGCCGGCGGCCGCCAGCTTGGTCGCGCAGGCGCCGACGAGGAGCACCAGCACCAGCGCCGGGTCGAAGCCGGGGCCGAAGTCGAGCCGGAAGCCGACGACCCCGAAGTACAGGGGGATCGCCGCCAGGTAGGCGAACCGCTCCAGCTGATCCAGCCTCCGCCGCAGGTCCCCCTCCCGCGCCTCGACGGCCACCCCGGCGAAGAAGGCCGCGAACACCAGGCTCACCCCGCAGACAAACGCGGTCAGGCCGTACGCCAGCAGCAGCGCGCCCAGCCAGCCGAGCGGCGCGCGCTGCGCCAGGGCGTTGCGCGGCCACCGCTCCAGGCGCCGCACCACCGGCGGCGCCAGGCCCAGCGCGACGGCCACGTAGGCGGTGGTGCCCCCCACCTCGGCCGCGATCCCCTCCCAGGCCAGGCCGGCGGCCCCCGCCAGGGCGGTGGCCACCGCCAGCACGGCCCACAGGGCCACGTCCTCTACGACCGCGACGCCCAGGACCAGGCGGGCGAAGCGCGTCTCCAGCAGGCCCAGGTCGCGGAAGATCCGCGAGATCACCGGGATCGAGGTCACCGCGGCGGCGATCCCCAGGACCAGCACCAGCGCCGGGGTCGACGCCGCCGGCCCCTGCAGGCGCTCGAGGGGGAGCAGTAGGGCGAGCCCCAGGGTGAGCAGGAACGGCAGGGCGGTCCCCACGCCGGCCAGCCAGGCCACGGCCCGCCGGTCCTCCCGGCCCAGGAGCCCCTGCATGCGCGCCCCCGACAGGAACATGAGCAGGAGCAGCCCGACTTGGTAGGCGAGCTCGAGCGGCACCGCCAGGAGCGGCTCGGGCGACCCGCCTGGCGAGAGGACCCCGCGCGGCCCCTGACCCAGGGCGCTCAGGAGCAGGGCGCCCAGCGCCGCCCCCGCCACGATCTCGCCGACGACCGGCGGCTGGCGGAGCCGCCCGAACAGCGCGCCGCCGGCGCGAGCAGCGACGGCCAGCAGGGCGAGCAGCGCCAGGACCTGCCCGAGCGCGATCACGTCACGCTGTCGCCCCGCCGCAGCTCGAGCCGGCGCCCGCCGTGCAGCCGAAGCAGTGGCTGCCCCACCGGATCGGCGTCGCCTCCAGGGCGGCGAGGTCGAGGTCGAACACGGTCAGCGGCGCGCCGTCCTGGCGGCGGACGCGCAGGTCGAGCATTTGGTTGAAGTCGCAGTCGAAGACCCGCCCGTCGTAGTCGACGCTTATCAGGTTGCGGCACATGACGCCCCGGGCGGCGGCGGGGTTGAAGGCGGCGACCAGGCGCTCCATGTAGGCGGCGTAGGTGCCGGCGCGCTCCAGGGCCTGGCGGAAGCGGGCGATCGGCATGTTGGTGATCGTGAACAGGTGGGTGAAGGTGACTCCGCAGGTCCGCGCCAGCTCGCGCTTGAAGTCCGCCTCCAGGCTGGCCTGGTCGGGGGGGAGGTAGGTGCCGACGGGGTTGTAGACCAGGGTGAGGGGGAGGCCGCCCGGGACGCCGATCCCCGCCCCGTTGAGGCGCCGCAGCGCCTCGACGCTCTTGCCGAACACCCCCCGGCCCCGCTGCTTGTCGGTGAAGAACTTGGCGTAGAAGGGCAGCGAGCTGACCACCTCCACCCCCTGCTCGGCGAAGAACTGCGGCAGGTGCTCCATGCTGGCGCCGGTGGCGGGGTCGCCGTCGAGGGTCACCGTCAGGTTGTGGCGGACCAAGACCCGCTTACCCAGGGCGCGGGCGCGGGTGACCAGCTCCTCGAAGTGGCGATACAGCTCGGGCGCCCCGCCGGTAATGTCCAGCGTCGCCAGCCGCTCATGCGCGGCCAGCAGCGCCAGGCACCGCTCCAGCGCCTCGCGGCTCATGTGCTCGGTGCGCTTGGGGGAGGCGTCCACGTGGCAGTGCTGGCAGGCCTGGTTGCACAGGCGGGTCACGTTGAGCTGCAGGGTGGTGGTCGCCTGCCGGGGCAGGGAGAGCCCGCGCTCGGCGAGGGCCCGCGGGAAGTCGGGGTCGCCCGCCGCCGGCAGCTTCGCGCCCGCCCCGCCCACCGAGCTACAGCGCCCCGTGCTTGTCGAGGGCGTTGTGCATCTGCACCGCGTGGACCAGGGTGATCCCCGCCTCCATGACCGCCGCCACGTGCACGGCTTCGGTCATCTGCTCGGGGTCGGCCCCCGCCTCCAGGCAGGCCGTGGTGTAGGCGTCGATGCAGTAGGGGCACTTCTTGGAGTGGGAGACCGCCAGGGCGATCAGCGCCTTCTCCCGCCGGGTGAGCGCCCCGTCCTGGCCGGTCACGCTGCCGTAGTAGTCGAAGAACTTCTCAGCCAGCTCCGGGCGGAACTTGCCCACCTCGCCGAACCGCTTCAGGTCGTCGCTCTCGTAGTAGTGCACGCGGCCTCCCCGCCGCCGGGGGCGGCGAGGACGGATTGTACGCCAGCCGAGAGGCGGGCGACCTGAGCGCCCTCGCCTGCTACCCTCGGGAGGCCGGGAGGAGGACGCCTGTGAGCCCCGAGAAGCGCGGACCCAGCCCTGCCGCGATCGTCGCCGCCGCCGGCGGCGCGGCCCTGCTGCTGACGGTCGCCGTCGGCAGCGCCCTGCGCTCGCCGGAGCGGGAGACGGCGATCGCCCCCACGGCGCCCGCCCCCGCCGCCCCCTCGGCGGCGCTGCCCCCGCCCGAGGCCGCTCCCGGCCCGGCCCTCGACCCGCCCGCCGCCGGGAGCGCGCGAGCCGCGGTCGCCTTTGCCCTGCGGACGGCCGAGCGGCTGGAGGCGAGCGAGCAGGAGGGCGCCGCCGTGGCCGTCCTCGACCAGCTGCTGGCGAGCGAGGGCGAGGTGCCCGAGGTGAGGGCCGCCCGGGAGCGCCTCCTCACCCGGAGCCGCGACCTGCTGGCGACGGCCCAGGCGGAGGTGCGCGACCTGCTCCGGCAGGAGCGCCGCCTGGAGGCCCGCCGCGAGGTGGCGGTCCTGCGGGTGCGCCTGCCGGACACGCTCCACCCGCTGCTCGACGCCCTGGCGGCCAAGATCGGCTCGGCCGCCCCGGCCGCCGAGGCCGAGGCGTCGACGGCCGAGGTGCCCGCGGGCCAGCCCCCCGCCGAGGCGCCCGACCTCGCCACCTACCGGCTGCTGGCCCGGAACCTCGGCGCCGACGCCTCGCCCGAGGCGGTGTTCAAGCTGGGCGAGTGGGCCCGCGCCCGCGGGCTCGAGGACGAGGCGCGCGCCTGCTACGAGCGGGTGGTCCGCCTCGACGCCTTCCACGAGGGCGCCCGCCTGGCCCTCGGGCACAAGCAGCACGAAGGACGCTGGTACACCGAGGAGGAGTACCACCGCGACGTCCTGGGCCTGGTCCAGGACGAGCAGGGCCGGTGGGTGAAGCCGGAGGCCGACGCCACCACCACCGCCGCCCGCCCCCGCGAGAAGGAGGCGCCCGCCCCAGCGACGCCGGACGCCCGGCTCCTCCCGCCGCCGCCTCCACCCGCGCCCTACGCCGAGGACAAGGAGTGGTACCAGGACAACGAGGCGGTGTGCGCCTGGGGCGACGCGCCCGTCTACGAGTCGAAGTACTACCGGATCCGCACCAACGTCAAGCCGGAGTACGCCAAGCGCTACGGCAAGATGATGGACCAGTACTTCAAGCGGTTCGTGAAGGTCTTCAAGGACTTCCTCCCCAGCCGGCGCTACGAGAAGAGCGAGCTGTGGATCCACTCCAGCCGGGAGGAGTTCCAGGCCGAGCACCAGGTCGGCCCCACCACCGGCGGCTTCTACAGCCCGCAGACCAAGCGGGTGGTGTGCTACCACGGCCTGTTCGGTCAGCAGGGGACCACGCGCGACGTGTTGGCCCACGAGGGCACGCACCAGTTCGAGGACCTGGTCCTGGTGGGCAAGCTGTGGAACGCCCCGATCTGGATCATCGAGGGCCTGGCGGTGCTGTTCGAGTCCGCCTACTACGACGACGAGAAGGAGGAGGTGCGGATCGGCTTGATCCCGCGCGAGCGGCTGTATTCGCTCAAGCGCGGCCTGGCGACGGGCAGCCTGATCCCCCTGCGGACCCTGCTGCGCACCCCCCAGCCCTCCTTCACGGGCTACCACTACGCCCACGCCTGGGGCCTGATCTACATGGTGCTGTTCTACGCCGACAGCCCCAAGGTGCGGAGGCGCTGCCAGCAGTGGTTCAGCGACCTGTTCGCCGACGCCCTGCGCATGCGGGTGACGCCCGAGCACGTCGAGGCCAAGCTGGGCGGGGTCGACCGCCTCAAGGAGCTCGAGGAGCAGTGGCACGCCTGGATCCGTGACCTGCCCTACGACTACGACCCCAAGGAGCGGTAGCGGGACTACGCCAGCCGCCGGCCGCCCGCGCGGGCCATGAAGGCGGCGAAGGCGGCCTGCAGCCCCTCCTCGTCGAGGGGCGAGCCCTTCTGCCCGTGCAGGTGGACCACGTACGGGGCGCTGCTCGCCTCGCAGGCGGCCGGCATGCCGGGCAGCGCCCGCAGGGGGCGCCAGGAGAGGGCGCGGTGGTCGGGCACGAACCGCGCCACGTCCTTGGCCGAGACCGGCCGCTCGTGCAGGGGAACGAAGTCGAGGTACCCCTCGCCGTCGGGTCGGGTGAGCTGCAGCCACCAGGGGGCGCCCTCGAACACCACCGACAGGCAGGGGGTGCCGCGCGAGACGTAGCCAGTGCCGTGCTCGAGGGCCTTCACGCAGAGAGGCTACCGAGCGGCGGACGCCCCGACCAGACCTGCGGGCGGCTCATTCGTGCCCGTGCCCGTGCCCGTGCCCGTGCCCGCAC
>JAWLGW010000035.1:0-16001 GCA_041690735.1 Planctomycetota bacterium | reverse complement strand
GCTCGATGCACTCGTCGCAGATGTAGTTGTTCGACGGCCCCTCGATCAGGCGGTCGACCAGCTTGCGGCTCTTCTTGCAGAAGCCGCACCTCTCCTCACGAGCGCTCATTCGGTCACGCCTTCTTCTCGCCGTAGACCGGCGCCACCACCTGATCCACGAGCCCGTATTCCTTGGCCTGCTCCGCGTCCATGTACTTGTCGCGGTCGGCATCCTCGTGGATGCGCTCGATCGACTGCCCGGTGTGCTTGGCCAGGATCTCGTGCAGCGCCTGCTTGTTGCGCTGGATCTCCGCCGCCTGGATCACCACGTCCTCGACCGTGCCCTCGGCGCCGCCCCAGGGCTGGTGGATCATCACCCGTGAGTGGGGGAGGGCGAACCGCTTGCCCGGCGTGCCGGCGGCCAGCAGGACGGCGCCCATGCTCGCGGCCTGGCCGATGCAGTACGTGGCGATGTCGCACTTCACGAACTGCATCGTGTCGTAGATCGCCAGCCCCGCGGTGATCGAGCCGCCCGGGCTGTTGATGTACAGGTTGATGTCCTGGTTCCGGTTCTCGAACTGCAGGAACAGGAGCTGCGCCATGACCACGTTGGCGACGTGATCGCCGATCGGGTCACCGATGAAGATGATCCGCTCCTTGAGGAGGCGGCTGTAGATGTCGTAGGACCGCTCGCCACGACCGGTCTTCTCAACGACGACGGGGATCAGCGTCACTCGAGCTCCGTTCCAGCCTACGGGCGGTCCGGGTCGTTCCAGGATACGCGACGGCACCCCCAACCGGCGACGGGTCGGGGAGCGCCGCGCAGATCTGCCGCCGGCGCCGCTGTTTGCGCCCGCATTGGACCCGCGCGCTGCGCCGTCAACAAGGGTAAAGGCGGGGGGATGCCCTTGTCAACGTGGTTTGCGGGGGAGCTTCGCGACAGCCGCGCCGCGGTGGGTGGGCGAACGCGCCCGCCTACTCCTCCTGCTCGACCACCTTCGCGTGCTCGCGCAGGACCGAGCGGGTCTTCTCGTCCAGGATGTCGTGCCGAAGCTGAGGCAGCACCTCGTGACGCTGCAGCTCCTCCCACACCGTGGAGGGCTTCTGGCCCCGCGCCGCCGCCAGCTGAGCGATACGGGCCTGCACGTCGCCGTCGGTGACCTCGATCCCCTCCCGCTCGGCGATCTCGTCGAGCAGGAAGAAGTGGCGCAGCCCGCGCTCGACGTCCGCCCGGATCTTGTCGCGCTCCTCGCCGACGGCGTCCTCCGCCTCCTGCTCGCTCTTGCCCTGCTGGATGCGCAGCTCGAACATGCGGCGCCGCTCGGCGCTCTGGATCTCCTTGTCGACGAGGTCGCTCGGCAGCTCGAACTCGCCCACGGCGGCCAGCAGCTTGGCGAGCGCCTTCTCCTCCACCTCGCGGCGGCGGAGCATGTCGCGCTGCTGGTGCAGCTGATCGCGCACCTCGCGCTTGAGGTCGGCCACCGTGTCGTGGCCGATCTCCTTGGCCCACTCGTCGGTCAGCTCGGGGAGGAAGGTGCGCTGGATCGACTTGACCTGCACCCGCAGCATGGCCGGCTCGTTGCGCCCCTCCACCACCTCGAAGTCCGGCGCCAGCTCGGTCTCCGCCTCGCCCCACTCGCCGACCTTGAGGCCGGTGAGGCTGTCGGCGAGGTCCTCCACCGTGTAGCCGCCGAGGCGGTCGAGGGGCAGGCGGACCTGCAGGTCGTGGTCGACCTTGAGGGGCTTGAGCTCGGTGGCCTCGCCCTCCTGCTCCTGAGCCTGGGCGAAGGTCTCGTACTCGTCGGCGAGCCACACCTCGACGTCGACGGTCAGCACGTCCTCGCCCTCGACCACCGCCTCGGCGTCCTCGACGGGCTTGAGCTCCCCCCGCGAGCGCCGGACGTCGTCCAGCGCCGCGTCGACGTCGCTCTCCTCGACGCGGATCGGGTCGACCTCGACCTCGATCCCCTTGTACTGGTCGTCGCCGAGCTCGAACTCCGGCCGGGTGTGCAGGGTCACCTCGAACCGGAGCCCCTCCTCGGGCGAGAAGGCGACGTTCTCGATCGTGCCCTCCCCCAGGAGCTTGCGGGCGCCGACCTGCTCCTGGAGCGCCTTGACGTAGCCCTGGCGCAGCAGGTGGTCCCGGGCGTCGTCGCGCACCGCCTCCCCGTACAGCTTCTCGATCCGGCTGCGCGGCGCCTTGCCCTTGCGGAAGCCCTTGAGGTGGACGTTGCGCCGCAGCTGGCTGAGGCGGTTCTCGATCTCCTTGCGCACCTCGTCCGAGGGGACCTCGACCTTGAGGAGCTTCTTGCACGGCCCGAGGTCCTCCACCACCGCCGCCAGCTGGGGGCCTCCCTGCCCGTGATCGTGGTCGTGGTCGTGGTCGTGATCGTGATCGTGGGCCATGGCTGGGTCCTCGGGGGGGGGCGGACAGGCGGGCGGACTCGCGCCGCTGCCGCAACGGTGGCTGGAAGAGAGGCGCAGAAATGACTGCGGCCGACCCCGGAGGGTCGGCCGTTAGAAGCGGGCGATGAGATTTGAACTCACGACCCCAACCTTGGCAAGGTTGTGCTCTACCACTGAGCTACGCCCGCGAGTGGTGGGCGACATTATAGCCGCCGAGGCTCGGTCGTCCATGGCCAGCGATCCCCTGCGGGGACCCGGAGGGCGCGCAGGCGCAACTCCTTTGCGGTCAAGGTCTCACCAGCGAATGCGAACCGCCGGCACGTCCTCGCGCCCGCGGATGGTGATCGCGATGTCGCCGTAGAAGTCCATCCCGCGGGCCACGAAGGCCACCCGGCCGGTGTAGCGGATCGTCTTGTCGCCCGCGACGTCGGCCGCCTCGCCGGCGAAGGACGCCGCCCCGCTGCTGTGGAGGAGCAGGTCCGCCTGCTGCAGCTCGTCGACCCGCAGGCGGCCATCCTGGCCGCGGATCACCGACACGGTGAACTCGGCGTAGCTGCCGTCGCGGTCGAAGGCGAGGGAGGTCTCGCGGCCGGGGACGTCGATGTTCACCGTCGAGCCGCGGTCGAGCTCGATCCGCACCGGCACCCGGATCGGCCCGGTCTCGAGGTGGGTGCGCCCATCCTCGCCCGGCGCGATGCTGAAGGCGGTCCGCCCCAGCGTCGCCCGAGCGGCCCCGAGGATCTCGGCCTCCAGCCGGCCCGCCCTCACGTCGGAGCCGCGCAGGAGGAGCGTCGCCGCCACGTGCCCCCGCGCCCTGAGGCCCCCGGGGCCGACGGAGGCGTCGTCGACCTCGACGTCGACGCGCGAGCCGGGCTCGAGGGCCGTGCTCCAGCGGCCGGGCTGCTCGTCGACGACGGCAGACGGGCGGGGAGCGGCCTGACCGGGGATCGTCAGCTCCTCACCCACCCGGATCAGGCTGGAGCTGGCCGGGATCCCGTTGGCCTCCCGCAGGGCGGCGACCGTCACGCCGTAGCGGTCGGCGAGCTTCGAGAGGGAGTCGCCGGAGACGACCCGGTGGCGGCGCTGGCTGCTGGCGGGCACCACGGGGGCGCCCGGCAGGCCGGTGTAGGTGAGGGTGCCGGGCTCGTCGACGCGGGCGCTGGCGGTGCCGCGGGCGCGGCGGAGCCAGGGGAGCTCGGGGTCCTGGGAGGCGCCGCCCTCCACGTCGAGGTCGAAGCTGGCGGTGACCCGGCCCACCTCCGCCTCGGCGCCCTCGCCGCGGTAGCGGGCGTCCTCGACCACCAGCTCGCCCGACGCGGTCCCGGCGGTGGAGGCGGAGATCTTCACGTCCCGGCCCGGCCGACCCGGCAGGGTCACGTCGGCCCGGGTCTCGGGCAGGTCGAACCGCACCCGGGAGCCCTCGCCGATCGTGCCCGTCACCGAGTCCTCGTTCTCGAGCACGCCGCGGATCCCCCGGGAGCGCACCGCCAGGTCGCCGTTCACCCCGCCGCTCACCAGCAGGCGGTCGGTGCTCAGCTCCTCGACCGTCCCGCTGGAGGTGACCGTGCCGGTCCCGACGATGTCGTCGATCGTGAAGGGGTCGACCCGCAGCCCGGACACCCCCACCGGGCCGTCCAGGGTGAACCGGTAGGTCCCGTCGCGCAGCATCATGGCCGCGCCCCCGGGGCCCACGGTCGACACCAGCCGCCCGTCGCCGCTCAGGATCGTGTGCCCGGCGCGGATCCGCGCGCCGCTGGGGACCGACATCCGGATCGAGCTCGCGTCGACGGCGTAGTCCACCCGACCATCGACCGTCAGGGCGAAGGCCCCCGCGTCGTCGGCGGGCACCGAGATGGCGTAGCGGCCGTCGAACCTGGCGCGCCCCGAGGTGATGGCAGCGTCGAGGTTCCCGCTCCCCTTGCGGTAGCGAGTGTCGCCGACGGTCAGCTCGAGCGTGGCGCGGTTGGCGGCGCCGATGGTGCGGAAGCTCCCGTCGGGCGCCAGCACGCCGGCGCCGCGCACGTCGAACCGGGTGGCGGCGCGCAGGTCACCGCCCGCCACCGGCAACGCCGTCTCCCGGGCGCGCCCGCTCAGCCGCCAGCTGATCGTCCCCTCGTGCCGGGTCTGGTCGTCCTGGGGGCGGTCCGCCATCAGGGTGTCGACCACCTCCTCCAGGGTGGGGGGCCAGTTGCGGATGTCGATCCCGGCCAGGTCCGAGGCCTTGATCGTCTTGTCGCCGAAGGCCCACCAGGGGAGGTCGAGGACCAGGTCGCCGTTCCGCTTGCGGGTGACCTTGTAGACGGTGATGTCGATCCCCTTGCGGTCGATGCGGATCTCGCCCTTGCGGTTGATCGTCACCTTGTTGATCCGCTCGCCGCCGAAGTGCAGGCGGCCGCCCGCGACGGGTCGAATCGTGGCGCCCACCAGCACCGGGGCGGCGCCCGGACGCGGCCGCTCCCACACCGCCGTCATGCGGATCCGGCTGGCGTTGAGCTCGCGGCGCGAGTCGCCGCGGGTCTCCCACTCGATCTCGGTGGTGAGCGAGTCGACCGCCCGCACGTAGTCGCGGATCTGGTCGGGTCCGAGCTGGGACTCGGCCGGCGCCAGCCCGGTCCGGCGGTCCGCGGCGGAAGGCTGCGCCCAGGCCGAGGTGGGGAGCAACAACAAGAGCAGGAGGAGGAGGCCCGGTGCGGAGCGCTTCATGGCCCGCTCATGAGCACGGGTTGTGCCGCCACAACTCCTTACGCGGTAGCTGCCTCCGTCTCTTTTCGTTTCACTTTCCCTGGATGGAAGGGACGAAACGAGGGGCAGACCCGGCGGTCCATGAGCCGTAAGACCCCCGCGCCTGGGGCGATAAAGATCAAGTGAAGGACCCGGTTTGGGCGTTGAGCGGGCCACGGCGGCGCCCTATCCTCCGGCTGCCTGGGCGGGCAGCCCGGGCAGGGACCTCGTGAGCGACACCCCCGACGCTGACGCCTTCGACGACGAGCGCCCCGTCGACTCCGGGCGCTTCGCCCCCGTCGAGGCGCCCCCCAAGCAGCGGACCCTCCTGCACGCCCTCCTGGCCGTGGTGCTCCTGTACACCTTCCTGGTCGGGGTGGAGTGCCTCAGCAGCGGGATCAAGGGCCTCGGCAAGGGCGTCATGGACGACTACCTCGGTCAGTCCATGAACCCCATGCTGGGCCTGCTGGCGGGAATCCTGGCCACTACCCTGGTGCAGTCCTCCTCGGTCTCCACCTCGCTGATCGTGGGGCTGGTGGCCTCGGGGCAGGTGCCGGTCGCCTCCGCGGTGCCCATGATCATGGGCGCCAACATCGGCACCACCGTCACCAACACCATCGCCAGCCTGGCCCACGCCACCCGCGCCACCGAGTTCCGGCGCGCCTTCGCCGCCGCCACCTGCCACGACTTCTTCAACTTCCTGGCGGTCGTGGTGCTGCTTCCGCTCGAGCTCATCACGCGGGCGGTGTTCGGGAGAGGGATGCTGGAGGGCTTCTCGGGCTGGGTCGCCGGCGCAGCGGAGGGCGCGCAGGCGGCGACGAAGTACGACAGCCCGCTCAAGGTGGCCTTCAAGGTCGGCCGCGAGACCGTCGAGCGAGCGGTCGAGGTGCCCTTCGACGGCACGGCGGCCGCCGTCGCGCTGGCGGTGGCGGGGGTGCTGATCATCTTCGCGTCCCTGACCGGGATCGTGAAGAACATGAAGCGGCTGGTGCTCACCCGCATGGAGGGGTACGTCAACCGGTTCCTGGGCAAGGGCGGCCCGATCGGGATCGTGCTGGGCATCGTGTTGACCGTCATGGTCCAGTCGTCATCGATCACCACCTCGGTCCTGGTGCCGCTCGCCGGCGCGGGGCTGATGACGGTGGCCCAGATCTACCCGATCACCCTCGGCGCCAACCTGGGGACCACGATCACGGCCCTGCTGGCGTCCATGGCGGTGTCGGGCGAGCCGCACGCCGTCGCCGCCGCCCGGCAGATCGCCGTGGTGCATCTGGCCTTCAACGTGGCCGGCATGCTGCTCCTGTACGTGCCTCGGCCCGTGCGTCACCTGCCGGTCCGCCTGTCGGAGTGGCTGGCCGACTTCGCCACCCGCTCCCGCAAGTGGGCGGTGATCTACGTGCTCGCGGTGTTCTACGGCCTGCCGGCGGCGGTCTTCTTCCTGAGCCGGGCCCTGGCCGGCTCCACCGCCGGCTCGTAGGCTGGGTCTTGGACGCCCTCGTGGAGGTAGGTCCCAATGTGGATGGAGCTGCTGGAGATCTTCCGGTCCGGCGACCCGCTCAAGGCGCTCGCCGACGACTTCATGGAGATGCTCCGCCTGACCCGTGAGATGGCCGAGATCGTGCGCCCCCGGGTGTTCGATCACATGCTCAGCCTCGAGAAGCGCAAGGAGATCCTCCGCCGCGACATCGAGGTCAACAAGCTGGAGCGGTCGATCCGCAAGCGGCTAGTGGCCCACCTGACCATGCAGGGCTCGCAGGCGCCCTTCTGCCTGCTGCTGTTCTCGCTGGTCAAGGACGCCGAGCGGATCGGCGACTACGTCAAGAACATCGCCGAGGTGGAGCGGCTCGGCGGCGCCGAGATCCCCGCCGGTCCGCTGCGCGACGAGCTGAGCGACCTGATCGACATCGCGACCAAGCTCCAGACCCAGGCGCCCGAGGTCCTGGCCAAGCAGGACCGCGAGCGGGCCACCGTGCTGATCCGCGAGGGGCAGTCGGGGGCCAAGCGCAGCGACACCCTGCTGGTGGAGCTGGCCAAGAGCGACTTCAACGCCGCGCAGACCACCTCCATGGTGTTGCTGACGCGCTTCTACAAGCGGATCATCGCCCACCTGGTGAACATCCTCTCCTCCGTGGTCATGCCGGTGCACAAGGTCGACTTCTTCGACGAGGAGTACGTCGAGGACGTCGACCCCGACCAGGCGGTGGGCCCGGACGAGGGCGAGGCGTAGCGGCTCGGTCGCGAGGGGCCCGCTCCGCGTTGCAGGCCGGGCGGCCAGCCGGCAAGATCCGCCGCGTGAACGCCCCCCGCTCCCCCGTCCCCGAGCGATGGTTCGACCTGTCCCGCTTCGCGGGGCTGGGGGAGGCGCTGGACGAGGCCACCCAGCGGGCCGGCTCCAACGCCTGCCTGATCGAGACCGACCGCGGGCGCGTCACCCTGCGCCTGACCTATCGCGCCTTCCGGGCGCGAGCCCGCGCCCTGGCCGCGGCGCTGGCGGCCCGGGGCTTGGGCCCGGACGATCGGGTGGCGGTGCTGCTGCCCAACGGGCCGCGCTGGCTGGAGGGGGCCTACGCGGCGCTGCGCCTGGGGTGCGTGCTGGTGCCCCTCGACGCCCGCGCCCCCGCCGACGACGTGGCGGGGCTCCTGCGCCACGCCGAGCCCCGCGCCCTCCTGGTGCACGGCCCCCTGTGGCGGCGGCTGGCGCGAGAGGACCTGCCGCCCCTCGACCTGGTCCTGGTCCACGAGCCGCTCGAGGCGCTCACGGCGCCCGCCGCGCCCTGGAGCGAGGCGACCGGCGACGAGGCGGGCGCTGACGAGGCGGGCGCCGACCACGCGAGCGCCGACCACGCGAGCGCCGACCACGCGACTTGGGACGCCGCCCCGCCGCCGCCCGCCCCCCGGCGGCCCGCGGACCTGGCGGCGATCGTCTACTCCTCGGGCACCAGCGGCGCGCCCAAGGGGTGCATGGTGAGCCACGGCGCCTACCTGGCGCAGATGGAGGCGCTGGCCAACCACCTGCAGGTGCGCGAGGACGACGTCTACCTGTCGGTGCTGCCCACCCACCACGCGATCGACTTCATGTGCGGGTTCCTGGTCTCGTTCCTGTGCGGGGGGAGCGTGGTGCACCTCCGCACGCTGCGGCCGGAGTACGTCACCCGGGCCTGCAAGGAGCAGCAGGTGACGCTCCTCGCCGCGGTGCCGGCCCTGCTCGACGCCCTGCTGGCGGGGGTGCAGGAGCGGATCGAGGCGCAGCCGCCGCTGGCGCGGGAGGGGCTCGCCGCGCTGCGCCGGCTCAACGGGTGGCTCACCGAGCGGCGGGCGCGCCCCGCCGTGAGCCGGGCGCTGCTGGCGCCGATCCACCAGGCCCTCGGGGGGCGGCTGCGGACGATCTTCGCTGGCGGCGCGCCCGTGCCCGCCGGCACGGCCCGCGCCCTGTACGAGCTGGGGCTGCCGGTGGCGATCGGCTACGGGCTGAGCGAGGCCTGCGCGGTGGTCAGCGTCAACGACCTGCGCCCCTTCCGCGCCGACACGGTCGGGGCTCCCCTCCCCGGGGTGGAGGTGCGGATCGCCGAGCGCGACGCCGACGGGCGCGGTGAGCTGTGGGTGCGGGGCCCGCAGGTGTTCGCCGGCTACTGGCGCGACCCGGCGCGGACGGCGGAGGTCCTGCGCGAGGACGGCTGGCTGCGCACGGGCGACCGGGCGGTCCTCGACGCCACCGGCCACCTCCGCCTGGTGGGGCGCCTCAAGGACGTGATCGTGACGGCCGGCGGCAAGAACGTCTCCCCCGAGGACGTGGAGGCCCGCTTCGGCGAAGCCCCCGCGGCCGAGCTCGCCGTGGTCGCGGCCCACCGGGTGTGGGAGCGGTCCCCGGGGGAGGACGAGGCCTTGCTGCTGGCGGCGCGGCCCAAGGAAGGGCAGGACGAGGCCGACCTGCTGGAGGCGCTAAGGCGGCTCAACCGGCGCCTGCCCAGCCACCAGCGCGCGCGCGGTGTGCTGCTGGTGGGCCAGCCCTTCCCCCGCACCACCTCGCTCAAGCTACAGCGCGACCGGCTAGCCGCGGCCCTGCAGGGGCGTGCCCGGGACGAGGTCCTGCCGCTGTAGCCACCGCGAGCGCACTCCAGGGCGCCCCCGAAACCAGCGACAGCAGAGCGGGCGCGGGTCCAGGGCGCCCCCGAACCAGCGACAGCCGTCGCGGTGCCCTCGGCAGCGAGGGCCGCTACCGACCGGCCGAGCCGCTACCGCCAAGCGAGGCCGCCGACCCCTTCGCGAGGGTGGGGTTGCGGCCCCACGCGACCGCGGGCACTTCACACCAGACCGTGCAGCAATCCCTCCCTCGCGACCGAGCAGCAATCCCTCCCTCGCGAGGCTCCCCTTCCCATCCCGCAGCGCCGCGTTAGGGTGAGTGCGAGTGATCGCAGATGATCCGTTCAACGCGGTGCGCGAGCTGGACGACCTGTCACGGCGCACCTTCACCACCCCGGCGGCCGGACGCGCCGCCCGCCCGTTCCGCGTGCTGTCCACCTCCGACGACGCGCTGGAGGTCCAGACCTCCCGCGGGGGTCGGGTGACGCTGCGGGCAGAGGCCTTCCAGGGCGCCCTCAAGGTGCTCGGGGACCTCGGAGCGGTCGAGGATGGTGGCTGGGTTCGGGTGTCGGACGAGACGCTGGTCGCGGTGCTGCAGAGCGAGAACCGCGACAAGGCCTGCTCGTCCTACGTCCTGCCGCTGCTCGAGGCCTGCGGCCTCATCGAGCTGGCCCGCACCCGGCCGGCGCGCGCGCGGCTGCCGCGGCGCGAGCCGACCGCCGGCGAGCGTGGCGACGCATGACCGCCGCGGGGCCTCGCCACACCACGGATCGCACCGGGAGCGTATCGTGCGATAGCCGCGAGGCTTCACCGCCACGGGGTATAGTGCACGAGCAGCATCGCGCCACCGACACAGGGGGACGACCGTGAACCAGTACCGCAACCTGGCCCGCCGGCTGAGCAACACCGAGCAGTATCGGTCGCAGCACTGGACCGGCACCTTCGCGGAGTACCTCGACATCGTCCGCAAGGACCCCGCCGTGACCCGCAACGCCTACCAGCGGGTGTACGACATGATGGTCGGGTGGGGCACCGAAGAGGTCACCCGCAACAAGCGGACCCTGCTCAAGTACCGCTTCTTCGAGGACCCGATCGACGGCGGCAAGGACGCCATCTTCGGCCTCGAGGAGCCGCTCATGCGGCTGGTGGGCGTGCTCAAGTCGGCGGCGAACAAGTTCGGCACCGAGCGGCGCATCATCCTCCTCCACGGTCCGGTCGGCTCCTCCAAGTCGACGATCGTCCGCCTGATGAAGAAGGGGCTCGAGCACTACTCGCGCAGCGACGAGGGCGCGCTGTACACCTTCCAGTGGCGCATGAGCGAGGACGACCCCTGGGAGGACAGCCCCATGCACGAGGACCCCCTCAAGCTGATCCCCGAGGAGGTCCGCCCGCAGTTCCTGTCCGACCTGCTGGAGGGGGTGGGCGACCTGCGCTACCCGATCGAGGTCAAGGGCGAGCTCGACCCCTCCAGCCGGTTCAACTTCCGCATGCTGATGGAGAAGTACGACGGCGACTGGTGGACCCTGCTCGAGAACCACACCCGCGTGCGGCGCATGATCGTGTCGGAGAAGGACCGGGTCGGGATCGGCACCTTCCAGCCCAAGGACGAGAAGAACCAGGACTCGACCGAGCTCACCGGCGACATCAACTACCGCAAGATCGCCATCTACGGCTCGGACTCCGACCCGCGCGCCTTCAACTTCGACGGCGAGTTCAACATCGCCAACCGGGGGATCATCGAGTTCATCGAGATCCTCAAGCTCGACGTGGCCTTCCTGTACGACCTGCTGGGCGCGACGCAGGAGCACAAGATCAAGCCCAAGAAGTTCGCGCAGACCGACATCGACGAGGTCATCATCGGCCACACCAACGAGCCGGAGTACCGAAAGCTCCAGTCGAACGAGCTGATGGAGGCCTTCCGCGACCGGACGGTCAAGATCGACGTGCCCTACAACACGGTGCTCGACGACGAGATCCGCATCTACCGGCGCGACTTCAACAACAAGAGGGTCCGCGGGAGGTTCATCGCCCCGCACACCATCGAGATGGCCGCCATGTGGGCCGTCCTGACCCGCCTCGAGGAGCCCAAGAACGCCAGCCTGTCGCTGCTGCAGAAGCTCAAGCTCTACAACGGCAAGTCGCTGCCGGGGTTCACCGAGGACAACGTCAACGAGCTGCGCGAGGCGGCCCCGCGCGAGGGCATGCAGGGGATCTCGCCCCGGTACATCCAGGACAAGATCAGCAACGCGCTGGTCTCCGAGCAGGGCGAGGGGACGATCAACCCCTTCATGGTCCTCAACGAGCTGGAGTCGGGCCTGCTGCACCACTCGCTGATCGCCTCGGACGAGCTCCGCAAGCACTACCGCGACCTGCTCACGGTGGTGAAGGAGGAGTACGAGGACATCATCAAGAACGAGGTCCAGAAGGCGATCTCCGCCGACGAGGACGCCATCGCCCGGCTGTGCGCCAACTACGTGGACAACGTGAAGGCCTACACCCAGCGGGAGAAGGTCAAGAACAAGTACACCGGGCAGGACGAGGAGCCCGACGAGCGGCTGATGCGCTCGATCGAGGAGAAGATCGACATCCCGGAGAGCCGCAAGGACGACTTCCGGCGCGAGATCATGAACTACATCGGCGCGCTGGCGATCGAGGGCAAGCAGTTCCACTACTGGACGAACGAGCGCCTGCAGAAGGCCCTGGAGCTGAAGCTGTTCGAGGACCAGAAGGACTCGATCAAGCTGACCAACCTGATCTCCAACGTCATCGACAAGGAGACCCAGGAGAAGATCGACGTCGTCAAGACGCGCCTGATCAAGAACTACGGCTACGACGACACCTCGGCGACCGACGTCCTCAACTACGTGGCGTCGATCTTCGCCCGGGGCGACGCGGTCCGGAGCAGCTAGCCCGAATTTCACAGGGATCCGGCGCTGCCTCTGGTGTGAAGCGCGGTTGGGCAGCGCCGGATCCCTGAGAAATCCGGGATAGACCTGGGAGCTCAGCAGGACGGGGAGAGAATGAACCGCAGAGATGGCAGAGGACGCAGAGGGTCGCGGAGCAGCTCTCTGCGACATGTCTGCGATCTCCGCGCTCGCTGCGGTTCGATCCCATGGGCTCGCTCGACCGGCCGTCGACGGGGTCCAGGTTCAGCGAAGGAGTAGGGCGTGGGCGCCAACAAGATCGGTCGCGACAACTCGCGCTTCAAGCAGATCGTCCGCGGCAAGATCAAGAAGGAGCTGCGCAAGTACATTACCCGCGGCGAGCTGATCGGCCGCAAGGGCAAGAACAGCGTCTCCATCCCCTTGCCCCAGATCCAGCTGCCGCGGTTCCGCTTCGGCAGCCAGCAGACCGGCGGCGTGGGGCAGGGCGACGGCGAGATCGGCCAGCCGATCAACCAGGGGCAGAAGCAGCCCGGGCAGGGCGGCGAGGCCGGCGAGGACCCGGGCGAGCACGTCCTCGAGGTCGACGTCGAGCTGGACGAGCTGGCGGCGATCCTGGGCGAGGAGCTGGAGCTGCCGCGGATCGAGCCGCGGGGCAAGAAGGCGATCGCCGCGGAGAAGGACGTCTACACGGGGATCCACCGCAGCGGCCCCGAGAGCCTGCGGCACTTCAAGCGCACCTTCAAGGCGGCCCTGCTGCGCGAGCTGGCGACGGGGAGCTACGACCCCACCGACCCCATGGTGCTGCCGATCCGCGAGGACAAGCGGTACCGCTCCTGGAAGACGCACCGCGAGCCCGAGGCGAACGCGGTGATCATCTACATGATGGACGTGTCGGGCTCGATGGGCTTCGAGCAGAAGGAGATCGTCCGCATCGAGAGCTTCTGGATCGATACCTGGCTGCGCAGCCAGTACAAGAACATCGAGAGCCGGTACATCGTCCACGACGCGACGGCGAAGGAGGTGGACCAGCACACCTTCTTCCACATCCGCGAGAGCGGCGGCACCAAGATCTCGAGCGCCTACGACCTGTGCAACCGGCTCATCAGCGAGCAGTTCCCGCCCGACGACTGGAACATCTACCCCTTCCACTTCTCGGACGGCGACAACTGGGGCGGCGACGACACCCGCCGCTGCATCAAGCTGCTGGACGAGGAGATCCTGCCCCGCTGCAACGTGTTCTGCTACGGGCAGGTGAAGAGCGCCTACGGGTCGGGGCAGTTCATCAAGGACCTGCGCGGCAGCTTCGAGGACGACGAGCGGATCATCCTCAGCAGCGTCAGCAGCCGCGACGAGATCTACGACTCGATCAAGCAGTTCCTCGGCAAGGGCAGGTGACATGAGCTACGCGTTCCGGCGAGGGCTGCCCGAGCCGCTGGCCCAGGCCGCCGAGCAGATCAAGGGGTTCGCCCGCGAGTACGGCCTCGACTTCTGGTCCCTGTCCTTCGAGCTGCTCGACTACGACGAGCTGAACGAGGTCGCCAGCTACGGCGGGTTCCCCACCCGCTACCCCCACTGGAAGTGGGGCATGGAGTACGAGCAGCTCAGCAAGAGCTACACCTACGGGCTGTCGAAGATCTACGAGCTGGTCATCAACAACGACCCCTGCTACGCCTACCTGATGAAGTCGAACTCGATGGTCGACCAGAAGCTGGTCATGGCGCACGTGTGCGGCCACGCGGACTTCTTCAAGAACAACCTGTGGTTCGCCTACACCAACCGCAAGATGATGGACCAGATGGCGAACCACGGCACGCGGATCCGCCGCTACGCCGAGCGGTTCGGCCACGAGGAGGTCGAGCAGTTCATCGACGCCTGCCTGTCGATCGAGAACCTGATCGACATCCACTCCCCCTTCATCAAGCGCCGCCGCGACAAGCGCAGCGAGGAGGAGGAGGAGGAGGAGCTGCACCAGAAGCGCCGGTCCGCGCCGCGCAAGCTGCGCAGCAAGGACTACATGGACCGGTACGTCAACCCGCCCGAGTTCCTCGAGCAGCAGCAGCGCAAGCTCGAGGAGGCGATCCAGAAGAGCAAGCACTTCCCCGAGAACCCCGAGCGGGACGTGATGCTGTTCCTGCTGGAGCACGCCCCCCTGGAGCGCTGGCAGCGCGACGTGCTGGGGATGCTGCGGGAGGAGGCGTACTACTTTGCGCCGCAGGCGATGACCAAGGTCATGAACGAAGGTTGGGCCTGCATCCGAGAAGATTCGCTCGTCTTCACGAGTAGTGGTCTGATCCCCATGGGGCGAGTGGTGGAGGCGGAGGCGAGCGCCGTCTCCGATGGCGAACGGCTGCGAGGGGTGTACGACCGCCACATCATCCGCGACCACGAGACGATCAAGCTCACCACCCGCCGCGGACTGGTCTTGGAGGGCTCGACCAACCACCGAGTCCTGCTAGCCGACGGAGAGAGCTGGAGGCGCTTGGACGAGCTCGCTTCCGGTGATCGTCTAACAGTCTCGGGGGGAGCTGCCGTCTGGCCAGCGGAGTTGCAGTGCATCAGCTGGCAAGCCCCGCGCCGCATGACGCTCGCGGACGCGGCCGTCGCGGCTGGCGTCACCAACAGTGCGATTGCGCAGGAGTACTACGGCAGGACACTCAGCAGCATTGGGAGACGAACGGCAGCCGTGCTCGAGGAATACGCTCGGACAGAGAACCTCGCGGTGCCGATTCAAACGAACAAGCGTAAGGCAATCCGGATCCCCGCCGTGCTCGACGAGCGGCTGGCCGCAATTCTGGGCTACCTCGTCGGAGACGGGCACGTCAGCCGCGTCAAGCGGCACGTTGCGCTGACCTCGGCGGACCACGAGCAGATCATCCGCTTCCAGGAGCTGGTGCAAGGCGTGTTCGAAGTCGAAGTCCGGCTGAAGAAACGGGCGGACGAGAACAAGTGGCGAGCCTTCGCGTACTCCGAGACCCTCTCCGATTTCCTCACCGACGCCCTCGGCCTCACGTCGGGCCCCAGCGCTCACGAGAAGCTGGTGCCCGAGGCGGTCCTCCGCTCGCCGGAGCCCGTGGTCCGCGCCTTCCTGCGGGCCTACTTCGACTGCGACGGTCACGCCGGGAAGCAGGGGGTGATCCTCAGCACCGCCAGCGACCTGCTGGGCCAGCAGGTGCAGCTCCTGCTCCTCAACTACGGGATCTTGTCCCGCCGGCGCCGGCAGACCGACGGCTGCTGGCACGTGCACGTGGCCGGCGCTTCGGCCAAGCGGTTCGCGGAGGCGGTCGGCTTCGGGCTCGCCCGCAAGCAAGGGGCGCTGGAGGCGTACGTCGCCGCCCGCAAGTGGTTCAAGCCCGAGCGGTGGGAGGACGAGGTGGTGTCGCTCGAGCGCGGGCGCGCCGACGTGTACGACATCTCGGTCGAGGAGACCCACCGGTACGCCGCCTGTGGCCTGATCAACCACAACTCGTACTGGCACAGCCGGCTCATGACCGAGAAGATCCTCGAGGACGCCGAGGTGGTGGATTACGCCGACCGCCACGCTGGGACCATGGGGACGCAGCCCGGGGTGCTCAACCCCTACAAGCTGGGGATCGAGCTGTTCCGCGACATCAAGGACCGGTGGGACAAGGGCAAGTTCGGCCCCGAGTGGGAGGAGTGCGCCAGCGCCGAGGCGCGGCGCCACTTCGACCGCAAGCTGAACAAGGGCGCCGACAAGATCTTCGAGGTGCGGCGGATCTACAACGACGTGCTGTTCATCGACGAGTTCTTGACCGTCGAGTTCGCCGCCGACCAGAAGCTGTTCACCTTCGAATACAACAAGCAGGGCGACGAGTACGTCATCGCCAGCCGGGACTTCCGGCAGATCAAGGACAAGCTGCTGTTCCAGCTCACCAACTGGGGCAACCCGGTGATCTCGGTGGTGGACGCCAA
>JAWLGW010000034.1:0-16018 GCA_041690735.1 Planctomycetota bacterium | reverse complement strand
GGCGGCTTCGTGACCGGCTGCGTGACCCCCGAGCTGGCCGCCGAGGGGGACCTCGCCGGCGAGCTGGTCCGGCGGCGCCTGGTCGACTCGAAGGACGTGAGCCGCCCCTCCCGCTTCTTCCGGCGCAAGGGGTCGCTGAAGAAGTCGCTCAAGCGCAAGAAGGTGCTCGACTCGGGCGAGTTCAACAGCTTCACCCGCCAGGTCGTGCTGGAGCGGGTGTACTCGGTGTTCCTCCTCGAGGAGGGGGACTTCGAGTTCCTGGAGGAGTACGACCGCTCGAAGTTCGACGACGACGAGCAGGCGGCCGAGCTGCGGATCGCCCCCGGCGAGATCCTCATGGAGGCGATGCGCCGGATCGACGAGTGGCAGCGGATCCGCCGCCTGATCCCCTCGTTCCGCGAGGTGTACGTCGCCACCCGGGAGCCAGGCGAGGGAGACGACGCGCTCACCCGGGAGATCCTCACCCAGACGGCCGCGGGGAGCCGGGACCTCGAGACGGTGCTGGCGAGCGTGCCGGCGGCGAAGTTCGCGGCCTGCGAGAAGCTGCTCGAGATGGTGGAGGCGAACGACCTGCGCGTCACCACCGCCCCCGAGTATCTGGTCCTGGGCAAGAAGGCCGAGGAGGGGGGCGACCTCGAGGCGGCGGCCTCCTTCTACGCCCGCGGGCTCCACTACGAGCGCGGCAACCGGGAGCTCAACAAGCGCCGGATCTCGGTGCTGGAGCGGCTGAACCGCAAGCAGGAGGCGGCGGACGAGCGCAAGCTGTACGCGGGCGTGCTGCTGGAGCAAGGCGACAAGGAGGGGGCCGAGACGCAGTACGCGCAGGCGTCGGCCCTGGCCACCGCCGATCCCCTCCCCCTCGAGCGCCTGCTGTCGCTGCAGATCGAGGCCAAGGACTACCTCAAGGCGCGCGAGACCGGCGCCAAGCTGGTCGCGCTCTACCTGCGGCTCGGTCTGGGCGAGAGCGCCAAGGAGGTGCTGCCGCGGGTGCTGCTGCTCAAGCCCAAGGACCCCTGGGTCCGCGAGCGCATGGCCGAGACGCACACCGAGCTGCACGAGAACGCCACCGCCGCCCGGATCTACCGCGAGCTGGCGGAGGAGGCGGTCGAGGCGGGCGACGTGACCAAGGGCGCCCGCCTGGCGCGGCGCGCGGTCACCCTGCAGCCCGACGACCGCAAGCTCAAGGACTACCTCGAGGAGCTGGAGTCGGGGGCGCACGCCCAGCGGCGGCGACGCCGGCGTGCGGTGCGGCTGGTCGGCGGCGGCGCGCTGCTGGGCACGCTGGCGCTCGGGTGGGGCAGCTACGAGGCCTTGGCCCTGAGCCACCTGCGCCGCGCGTCGGCCACCTGCATGGGGCAGCTCGACCGCGGTCACGAGGGGATCCTGACCGGGCTGGAGGAGCTCGACCACGTGACGAACCGCTACGGGACCACCGTGGCGGCCCGCTGGAGCCTGGAGCTCACCCAGGGCCTGGCCAAGCTGTACGTGCGGGAGGCGCGACGGGCCGACGAGGCGTTCGTGATCCCGCCGCCCTCCGACGCCCCCCTGCCGGGCAAGGACGTTCACGACCGGCTGCGAGCCGCCCTCGACCCGACGCAGGAGCTGTCCCTGGAGGCCGCGATCACCAAGGCCGAGGAGGCGCTGGCCGCTGGCGACCGGGAGGCCGCCCTGGCGACCCTCCAGCACGTGGACGGGCGGGTCAAGGAGGCCAAGGGCTTGATCCCCCGCATGGGCCCCATGACCCGCCGCCTGACCGGCGTGCAGTGGATGCTGGCGCGCCTGAAGGCCCTCCAGCCGCGGCTGGCCATGGCCTGGGGCCGGGTGTGGTTCCGCGAGCCGCAAGCGGCGGCGCTGCTGGAGAAGGCGAGCGAAGAGGTGATCTCCAGCTACAAGGCGCCCGAGCGGCCCTGAGCCCGCGGTGCGCGTCCTCATCACCGGCTCCAGCGGCCAGATCGGCACCAACCTCGCGCTGCGGCTCCTCGACGAGGGCGAGCACGTGCTCGGGCTCGACCTGCGCGAGAACACCTGGAGCGATCGCATCCCGCGGATCGACTTCGACCTGCGCCGCCCGCACGCCGAGCTGATCGCGGCCCTGGCCGGTCAGCCCTTCGACGTGGTGGTGCACCTGGCCGCCCACGCCAAGGTGCACGAGCTGGTGGTCCACCCCGAGCGGGCCCTCGAGAACGTCGCCACCACCTTCGCCGTGCTGGAGCTCGCCCGCGCGCGCGGCACCCCGCTGGTGTTCGGCAGCTCCCGCGAGGCCTACGGGGACGTGGGCGAAGGCGTGACCCACGAGGGGCGCCCCGTGGTGGCCAAGAGCCCCTACTCCGCCTCCAAGATCGCGGGCGAGGCGCTGGTGCGCAGCTACGCCGCCTGCTACGACCTGCCGACCCTCACCTACCGCTTCTCCAACGTGTACGGGCGGTACGACAACGACCTCGAGCGCATGGAGCGGGTCACGCCCCTGTTCATCCGCGAGATCGCCGCCGGGCGGGAGGTGACGGTGTTCGGGCGCGAGAAGGTGCTCGACTTCACCTACGTCGACGACTGCGTGGCCGCGATCCGCCGCGGGGTCGACCTGCTGTACCGGGGCGAGCTGCACGACGAGACGATCAACGTCGCCACCGGCCGCGGCAGCTCGCTCCTCGACCTGGCCCGGTTCATCGGCGAGGCCCTGGGGGTCGAGCCGCGGGTGCGCGTGGAGCCGACTCGCCCTGGCGAGATCAGCCGCTACGTGGCCGACATCGGCAAGGCGCGCCGGCTGCTCGACTACGAGCCGACCACCTTCCTGCGCGAGGGCGTCCGCAAGGCGATCGCCTGGTCGGGCGTCGCCGCCAGCGACGCCGCGCGCGGTCGGTAGCGTTGCCGGGGGGCGCCCCCTCGCGTAGGCTTCGGGCCCGCCGCGCCCCGTCTCCCAGGGGGCGGCCACGAGGAGGACGGCATGGAGGTCACCGGAGTCATTGGCGGCAGCGGGCTGTACGAGCTCGAGGGGTTCGAGGTCACCGAGCGCCGCGAGGTGGAGACGCCCTTCGGCGCCCCCTCCGACGAGCTGGTGATCGGCACCCTCGAAGACCGGCCGGTGGCCTTCCTGCCCCGCCACGGCCGCGGCCACCGCTACAGCCCCAGCACCCTGCCCTACCGGGCGAACATCTACGCCCTCAAGAGCGTGGGCTGCACCCGGGTGATCTCGGTGTCGGCGGTGGGCTCGATGAAGGAGTCGATCGCCCCCGGCCACGTGGTCCTGGTCGACCAGTTCATCGACCGCACCGTCGGACGCGACCGCACCTTCTTCGACGAGGGTGTGGTGGCGCACGTGGCCTTCGCCCAGCCGATCTGCGGCGAGCTGCAGCAGGTGCTGGTGACCGCCTGTGAGAAGGCGGGGGTCACGCACCACGTGGGCGGCACCTACGTGTGCATCGAGGGCCCGCAGTTCTCGACCAAGGCCGAGTCGCTCCTGTTCCGCTCCTGGGGCGTGTCGGTGATCGGCATGACCAACCTGCCCGAGGCGCGCCTGGCCCGCGAGGCGGAGCTGAGCTACGCCACGATCGCCCTGTCGACCGACTACGACTGCTGGCACGAGGACGAGGAGGCGGTCACCGTCGAGGGGGTCCTGGCGACCCTGCGCAAGAACGTCGAGAACGCCAAGCGGATCATCCGCGAGGCGATCCTGGCCCTGCCGGCCGACACCTCCGCCTGGCCGGCCCGCCGGGCCCTCGAGAACGCGATCATGACCTCGCCCGAGGCGATCACCGCCGAGCACCGGGCCCGGCTGGGGATCCTGATCGAGCGCACCCTGCCCCAGTGAGCGGCGCGCCCCTCCTGCCGGCGGTGGAGCGGGAGCCCCAGGACGGCCCCGCCACGGCCACCCTCCTGCTCCTGCACGGGCTCGGCGCCGACGGGCACGACCTCGCGCCGCTCCTGCCCGAGCTCCCCCTCGACCGGCTGGGGGTCCGCGCCGTCCTGCCCCACGCCCCGTCCCTGCCGGTGTCGATCAACGGCGGCGCGGTCATGCCGGCCTGGTACGACATTCGGCCGGGCGACATGCGCACCCGTCACGACGAGGGGGGCATTCGCGCCAGCGCCGAGCGGATCGAGGCCCTGCTGGCCCGCGAGCGCGCCCGGGGGATCGGGCCGGAGCGCACCATCCTGGCCGGCTTCTCGCAGGGCGGCGCCATGGCCCTGCACGTGGGCCTGCGCCAGCAGGCGCCCCTGGCGGGGATCGTCGCCCTGTCCACCTACCTGCTGCTCCCCGACGAGACCGAGACCGAGGCGACCGACGCGGCCACGGCCACGCCGATCTTCCAGGCCCACGGGACCCTCGACGGGGTGGTCGACCCGGCCCGCGGCCTGCACGCCCGCCGGTGGCTGGAGGAGCGGGGCTATGCGGTCACCTGGCGGGAGTACCCCTACCCCCACGCGATCTGCCGCGACGAGCTGACCGACCTGGCGGCCTGGCTGGAGGAGCGGCTGGGGTAGCCGAGGCCGGCAGCGACGGTTCCGCGGAGCCGTCTTTCGTGCACCTGCCGAGCAGTGTGAGGCGTCGTCGCGGTTCCGCGGAACCGCCTTCGTGCGCCTGCCGCGCGCTTCGGCGCCTCCGCGGAACCGTGCCCGCGGAGCCGTCGGGTGCGGCCGCCGCGCTCAGCCGGTTCCGCGGAACCGCACCTCGAGCTCCCGCACGAAGGCGGCGTGCTCCTCGGTGGCGAGCCCCTGCTGAAGGACCTCCAGGACGCGGGACGCGTCACCCCGCACCAGCGCCGGCCCGTCCAGCCACAGCCCGGGGAAGACGCGGGAGCGGAAGATCCCGTCCGCGTCCGGCTCCTGCGGCACGAATTCGCTGCCCTGCAGCCGGAACCAGCGGACCTCCCGCGAATGGACCACGATCACCACGTACTCCCGGCAGCCCTCCCGGCGATAGGCCTCCAGCTTCTGGTGCAGGTCGTAAGCAGCCGAAGAGAGCGCCACCTCCGCCACGAGCTCGGGCGGACCCCTGACGTAGTCGTCTTCGTCGTGCGTGCCGCCGCCGGCCGCCGGCAGGATCCGGAGCAAAGCGTCCGGCTGAGGCTCGTCCTCCTCCGCCAGGCGCACGGTCGCGTCGACCAACGCCTGGGTGTGCGGAGTGCTCACGGCGAAGGTACGCAACCACAGCGCCAAGTCGGTTTGGGGCGAGCTGTGACTGATCCGCACAGGCGACGCCACGTAGACGACCCCCCCGATCAGCTCGGCTCGGGTGTCGGGCGGCATGGCCCAGTAGCGCCGCTCGAACTCGTCCCGATCGAGGCGGTCTCCGCTCTCCAGCTGCGGCAGGCTCCCTTGCTCCGCTTGCGCCAGTCCGTCGACCACCGCGCCTCCTCGCCTGACCATGCTTCACTCCTCATGCTAGCCAACTCCCGACTTCTCGCGACCCGCAGTCAGCTGCAGCCGCCGCCGCGACACGAACACCACCCGAACCCCAAGAAGAGTAGCGTCCACCTCCGACAGGCCGAGCACGAGCACGAGCACGAGCGCGACCGCGACCGCGAGCGCGACCGCGACCGCGACCGCGAGGGGACGCGGGCCCGGTGCGCGCGGGCCGCCCCCCTGCTACCGTCGCTCCCATGCGCGTCGAGTTCTGCGCCAGCTGCGGAGCCCCGCTGGAGGCCCGCTGGGCCGAGATCGTGATCGAGTGCCGCTACTGCGGCTGCCAGAACGCCCCGGGAGCCAAGGGCGAGCCGGTCCCCTCCTCGCACCCCGACGACGGCCGGCCGCGGTTCTCGGCCGGCGGGCGCACTGCCCATGCCCGGGTGGTCGATCCCGCGCTGACACAGGAGCAAACCATGGGGTTCGGAAACTACAGCCACGAGGCGCACGTCGCCATGACCTCCGCCCGCGCCAAGGCGCCGCCCAAGGAGGTGTTCAAGCAGTCCCGCTGCCACGAGCTCATGAACCCCCACGGGGTGCGGGTGCGCGAGAGCCGCGACAGCGAGGCGCACCCCAGCTCGGTCGGGGTGATCTTCGCCCTCGACGTGTCGGGCTCCATGGGGGAGATCCCGGCCAAGCTGGCCACCGAGACCCTGCCCACCTTCATGAAGGCCCTCCTCGACTCGGGCGTGCCCGACCCGCAGGTCCTGTTCATGGGGATCGGCTGCGCCGTGGGCGACAAGGCGCCCTTCCAGGTGGGGCAGTTCGAGTCGACCGAGACCCTCATGGACCAGTGGCTCACCAACATGTATCTCGAGGGCGGCGGCGCCGGCGGCAACGAGAGCTACGAGCTGGCCCTGTACTTCGCCGCCCGCCACACCGCCATGGACTGCGTGGAGAAGCGCGGTCGGCGGGGCTACCTGTTCATGACCGGCGACGAGCCCCCCAACCCCGTGGTGAACAAGGCGCAGGTCGAGCGCCTGATCGGCGACGACCTCCAGGCGGACATCCCCATCGCCGCGATCGTCGAGGAGGCGCAGCGCTCCTTCGAACCCTTCTTCCTCATCCCGGACCCGGCCCGCGGGCAGCGCGTCGGCCGCGCCTGGCGCGACGTCCTCGGCGATCGGGTGATCGTCATGGAGGGGCCCGACGACACCAGCTATGTGGCCGCGGGCCTGGTCTCGCTCCTCGAAGGAGGCGTCGCCTCGCTCAGCGAGCTGGTGGAGCGCCTCCGCGCCGCCGGCGTCAGCGAGCACCAGAGCGCGGCGGTGGCCAAGGCGCTGACGCCCTTCGCCGCCACGCTGGAACGCGACGGCGCGCCCCGGCCCAACCTGGGCGGCAGCGACCTGCCCCGCGGCGACGGGCCCAGCGGCTATCAGCGGTGAGGCGCGAGGCCTGGGTCGTCGTCGACCTGGGCTTCGGCGACGCCGGCAAGGGCGCCACCGTCGACTTCCTGGCGCGCGACCGGGGCGCCGACCTGGTCGTGCGCTGGAACGGCGGCGCCCAGGCGGGGCACACGGTGGTCCTCGCGGACGGTCGCGCCCACACCTTCGCCCAGTTCGGCGCCGGCAGCTTCGTCCCCGGGGTGCGCACGCACCTCGGGCCGGCCTTCGTCCTCCACCCAGGCGGCCTGCGGGTCGAGGCCGAGCGGCTGGCTGCGGCGGGCGTGGCCGACGCGCTGGAGCGGCTCACGATCGACGCCCGCGCCCGGGTGATCACCCCCTTCCAGCAGGCGGCGGGCCGCCTGCGCGAGCTGCTGCGCGGCCCCGCAGCGCACGGCACCTGCGGCGTCGGCGTCGGCGAGGCGGTGGCCGACGCGGAGCTCGAGGACGCCCTGTGCGCGGGTGACCTGCGCGATCGCGGCCGGGTGGCCGCGCGGCTACGCGCCCAGCAGGCCCGCAAGCGCGCCGGGCTCGCGGCAGCGGCAGCGCTGGACGACCGTCGAGCCGCGCCCGAGTGGGCGCTCCTGTGCGACCCCCACGCCAGCGAGCGGATCCTGGCGGCCTGGGCGCCGCTCGTGCAGCGGCTGCAGGTCCTCGCTCCGGACCAAGGACGCGCGCTGCTCGGCGCCGCCGAGGTCGTGGTATGCGAAGGCGCGCAGGGGGTGCTCCTCGACGAGCGCTACGGCTTCCACCCCCACACCACCTGGAGCGACTGCACCCCCGCCGGCGCCCTGACCCTGCTGGCGGCAGCCGAGTGGCCGCCCGAGCGCGTGCGCCGCCTGGGAGTCACCCGGGCCTACACCACCCGCCACGGCCCCGGCCCCTTCCCCACCCACGACCCGCGCCTCGACGGGCCCCTCCCCGAGCCGCACAACGACGACGCGGGCTGGCAGGGCGCCTTCCGCCGCGGGCCCCTCGACCTGGTCCTGCTGCGCTACGCCCTGCAGGCCTGCGGCGGCATCGACGGATTGGCGATCACCCACCTCGACCGCGTGGGCGACCCGGCGCCGGTGTGTCGGGCCTACGCCGACGCGACGCCGCTGACCCTGCCGGAGACGCTGGAGCAGGCGGAGCGCCTGGGGGCCCGGCTACGAGACGCCCGGCCGCTGCTCGAGGAGGTCCCGGGGAGTGAGTTGGCCGACGTGTTAGCGGAGACCCTCACCACGCCCGTGTGGCTCGAAGCCCGCGGCCCCACCGCGGCCGACCGCCGCTGGAGCGCTACCGCGTCTCGGCGAAGCGGCGGTGGTCGACCATGAGGCACCGGTCCTGCACCACCTGGATCCCCGCCTCCGCCAGCCGCTGCGCGGCGGCGTCGTTGCGGATCCCGGCCTGGAACCACACCGCCCGCGGCTTCTTGGCGATCAGGTCGTCCACGTGCTGGTCGATGTCGCTCGGCTTGCGGAACACGTCCACCAGGTCGAGGTCCCCTGGGACGTCGGCCACCTTGCGATACACCCGCTGCCCCAGGATCTCGGTCGCCTCGGGGTAGTACACCGGCACCGGGACCACCTCGAGGCCCGCGTCCTGCAGGTAGCGCGGCACGTAGAAGGCCGGCTGGCTCACCTGCTGCTCGGTCTTGATCCCTAGCACCGCCACCCGCCGCAGCGAGCGGACGAGGTCCCGGACCTGCGCCTCGTCGGTGATCAGGTTGTCCTGCCAGCTCATGTGCGTCCTCCTGGGCCCGGGCGCTCGCCGCACCCGTGGGCCGTGCCTCACCCTCATCGTGGCACCGGACTCCGTCCTTGCCAGCGTCCCCTCCCGGGCGCGCTAGGCCGGCTCGGGAAATGCGGCCGCGTCGCGCCCGAGCTCACGGGGTGGCGAACAGGAGCACCCGGTGGTTGCCCTGATCGCTCACGAACAGCCCCTCGCCTCCGGGCACGAGCGCTACGCCGCGCGGGCCGGACAGGCGGGTGGCGCCGCTCGCCGCCCCGCCCACGCCGAACCCGGTCTCCTGACCCAGGTAGCTGGTCGCCTCCTGACCGTCGCTCAGCGTCGACAGGTCGTGGACCACGACCCGATTGTTGCCGAAGTCGGCCACGTACAGCCGCTCCACGGCTGCGTCGATCGCCAGCCCCTGGGGCTGGCTCAGGCCGGCGCGGCTGGTCGAGGCGCCGTTCGTGGCGAAGCTGGCCTGGCCGAGCACGTGCAAGGCGCTGCGCCCGTCGCCCGCGCTGCTGGACACGTCGAACACCAGGACCCGGTCGTTGCCGCTGTCGGCCACGTACAGCCGCTGGCTGGCGGCGTCGTAGGCGAGCCCGTCGGGAGCGTCCAGCCGGTCCACGCCCAGGCCCGCCGCGGCCCCGTTGAGGTCGGTCTGACCGATCGCGCTGGTGGCGGCCCCGCCGTTGGTGAGCGAGGCGGCGTTGTCGTAGATCAGCACGCGGTTGTTGCCGGCGTCGGCGACGAACAGCCGCTGGCCCGGGTCGACCGCCACCCGCGTGGGGCGCAGCAGCGTCGTGGCGGCGGGGGCACCCGCCGCGTTGGTGGTGAAGTCGGGCTGCCCCAGCACCAGCGAGGCGGACCCGCCCGTGACCAGGTCCGCCGCCTCGAACCCCAGCACCCGGTTGTTGAAGGAGTCGGCCACGTACAGCCGCTGCAGGACCGGGTCCCAGGCGACGCCGACCGGGTTGTACAGCCCAGAGGCGCTCAGGCCCGTGAAGGCGCTGACCTCGTCGGGCTGTCCGAGCACGGCCTGGGCCACCCGACTCTGGCCGACCAGGTCGTCGTCGCCCGACAGCGAGAAGACCAGCACCCGGTTCTGACTGCTGCCGACCGCGAACAGCCGGTGGCCGGCGGGGTCGAGGGCCACCCCGCCCAGGAAGCTCCCGAAGGCCCTGGGGGTCGCGCCGCCGTCGTCGTGCGCGCCGCGGGTGAAGCTCATGACCGTGGCGTCGGGGTGGCCCAGGCCCTCGGCGGCGTCCTGTCCGTCGGCCAGCGCGCCGAGGTCGTGGACCACGACGCGGTGGGCGTTACTCTCCGCCGCCCACAGCGCGTCCCCCGCGACGTCGAGGCCAGTGGGCGACCACAGCGTGGCCCGGCTGGGGCGGCTCGGCGCGGGGCTGGCGGGAGTGACGAAGTCGGCCTGCCCGAGGACGTGGCTGGCCGCGACGCCGTCCGGCGACTGGGCGTCCCACACCAACACCCGATAGTTGCCGCTGTCGCTCACGAACAGCCGTCCAGTGCTCGCCTGATACTCCAGCCCCCAGGGGTTGGCCAGCCCGGTGCTCGAGGTGGCCGTGCCGCTGCTGGTGAAGTCGCCCTGGCCCAGCACGCCCGCCGCGTCCTCGCCGTCGCTGATGGTGGCGACGTCGAAGATCAGGACCCGGTGCACGACGGAGTCGGAGACGAACAGGCGCTGGTTCGCGGCGTCCAGCGCCAGGCCGGTGGCGTCGCTCATCCCGGCGCGGGTGACGGCGGCGGCGGAGGTGGTGAAGTCGGGCTGACCCAGCACCGCCTGAGCGGCCTGGCCGCTGCTCAGCGAGGCGGTCGAGTGGACCACCACCCGCCGGTTGCCGGCATCGGCCACGTACAGCCGGTCGTTGCCTGCGTCGTACTGGAGGCCCAGCGGGAAGTCGAGGCCGGTTTGGCTGGTGCTACCGGTGCCGGTGCTGAAGTCGGCCTGGCCGAGCACGAACGAGGCGCTCATGCCGGTGCTGATGCCGCCCGACAAGTCGAACACCACCACCCGGTCGTTGAACAGGTCGGCCACGAACAGCCGCTTGCGTGTGGCGTCGTACGCGAGGCCAACGGGGCGGTTGAGCCGATCCTGGGCGAGGCCGGCGCTCACGCTGGTCATGTCGGCCTGCCCGAGGACCCAGGTCGCATGGCGCCGGTCGGACCGCGGCCGGTCCGCCGCGCTCAGCTCGAACACCAGCACACGATGGTTGCTGCTGTCGGCGACGAACAGGCGGTGCTCGGCGGTGTCGACGAGCACGTCGACGGGCTCGTCGAACCCGACCGGGCTGGGGTCGTCGAACACGCCGCTGCGCTCGAAGTTCATGGTGCCGCTGTCGAGGTGACCCAGCCCATCCTCGGCCGCCCGGGCGGCCACGTCGAGCGGCTGGCTGGTCGCGCTGGCGAGGCCGGTCGCGCTGGCGACCAGGGTGTAGCCGCTGCCGGCGAGGTCGATCCCGCCATGGGAGAAGCTGGCCACGCCGGCGACGGCGGTCAGCGACGCCGACCCCGGCGCCCGGAACGAGAGCACGCCGCCCGAGGGATCGGTCCCGATCGACAGGGTCACCGCCGCGCTGGAGCCTGTCACCCGGTTGCCGAAGGCGTCGACCACCTCCACGGAGACCGGCGGGAGGTCCGCCTCGGGCGGGGCGCCGCCGGGCTGGGTCACGAAGCGCAGCGCGGCGGCCGCGTCGGCGGTGGCGACCGCCGTGAGGTTTGCCACGAGCCCCGACGGCTCGCTCGCCCGAACCGTCACGGTCCCGGCCGTCGTGGGCAGGGTGAGCTGCACCTCGGCCACTCCTGTCGCGTCGCTCACCTCCTGGGCGGCCGAGAGGGAGCCGCCGCCCCCCGTAATCTGGAAGCTGACCGCGACGCCGCCGACGGGGTTCCCCGCCGCGTCGACCACCGTCACGCCGACGGGCGTCGGCAGGGTGCTCCCGACGGCCCCGCTCTGCCCGTCCCCCCGGGCCACCAGCGAGGCAGGGGCCGCGCTGCCGCCCCCGCCGCGGTGGCAGCCGCCGGTGAGCCCGCTCGCGAGCGCGGTGAGGACGAGCCCCGCGACCGCACGGCGCGCCGGGCGCCCCCCCCAGCCTGTCCGGGACGAATCCCGTCGTCGCCTGGTCATTACGCTGCTTCCTCCCTCCGCCGGATCCTGGCGGTCGATCTTACGGGCCCGCGCCTCGGCCCCGGTAGGCGGTCTGCTGGCGGCACCGGCCCGGCCGCAAGCGAGGCCGCCTCCTATCGAAGGACTCATCCGGACGAGGGGCTCAGAGGTTCCACCAGGGGGGTACCCTTCTGAAACTGACCAGATCGCAAGCAGTTACACCCGCCCGAGGTCCTCGCGGCCCTTGGCGCGCTATGCCGGCTCGCGGGGGACGGCAGCACCGCGCCCGAACGGCGGCTGCCGCGGCGCCGCTCTCTCACCCACCGCTCCAGGGCCGCTCGATAGGCGCTCTCGGACGCCTCGTCGCGCTGATCTCTCCAGCGGCGCGCGAGCTCCTCCAGGTCGTCGCTCACCGCTCATCCGCCGGCTGCTGCGGGCTCGTCCGAGTCGGCTTGGACGCTGGCAGCTCCACCCACTCCCGAGGCACTCGCGCCCAGGCGACGCGGCCGGTGAAGCGCACCTCGAGGCGGGCCGAGCCGTCGTCGCGCGTGACCTCCGCCTCCTCGACGATCCCGTTGCCCCGCACGAGCACGAGGTCGCCCTCGGCGTACCGCTGCGCCGGACTGCCTGGCCGGGGGGCGCGCAGCAAGGCCGGGAGAGCGGCGGGGTCCGACGCGACGGCCTCCGCCAGCCGCGCGACGTCGGGACCTGCGCGCGGCACCTCGCGATCCTTCGCGATCTGCTCCGCGGCCCAGCGCAGCGCTCCCTCGAGGTCGGTGAACCGCTCCTCGTACTGCGCCCACACGGCCTGGCGGCAGAGTCTCCCAAGACGGGGATCGTCACTCGGCAGGAGACCCGCCCGAATCAGGTCCTTGCCCGTCAGCAGCCGCGCCGCCCGCGGAAGTGGCAGCGGGCCGCGGCGCTCCGCGGGGTCGGGTCCACTCGCTTCAGCCTTGTCCTCGCGAGCGAGCTGTTTACTGGCCCACCGCAGCGCGCCCGTGACGTCGCTGAACTGGCCCTCGAGCTGGGCTCGGCGGGCGAGCCGGCAGAGTCGCCCCAGGCGGCGGTCGCCCTCGGGCAGGAGCCCGGCTTGGATCAACCCTCTCCCGGTCAGGAGCCACTCCTTCGGCGCCGACCCGGCGTCGCGGTCTGCCCCCTCCCTCGCCGACGAGGAAGCGGCCGCGTCGCTGACCCTGCCCGACCCACCGCGAGCCGTGCCTTCCAATCGTCCGTCCGGCCGCAAAGCCCGCCCATACAGGTCGCGCACCGGCGTCAGGCTGCCCACCGAGAACCACGTCCCGGTCGCCAGGCCGGCTGGGAAGCGGACCAGCGCCGCGGCGACGCTGCCGTCGCCGCGCTCCTCGACATCGAGGACCACGCCCTCGCCCGAGTGGCTCGCCGAGTCCCCGTGGGCGTCCAGGCGGACGACGTCCCCCACGCACCAGCGACGGGTCCGCTCCTCGAGCACGCGCGCCTCCGACACGATTCAACCAGCCAGCCTGGCGCTCTTCAACGCGATGCCTCGTCGCAGGCCCCAGCGGCCAGCGAAGCCCCCCGCCTCGGTGTTAGATTCGCGGCGTGCGCGCCCTCGTCTTGCTGCCGCTGCTCGTCGCGCTGGCCAGGCCTGCGGCCGCCCAGGACCTGCCCGACGTCGCGCCCCCTGCGGGCGTCGAGGTCGAGGTGCGGGTGGGGTTCGGGCCCGGGATCGCGCGGGCCGGGCGGGCTTGCCCGGTGCGCGTGGCGCTGCGGGTAGCGCGGGACGCGGCGCCGGTGGTGGGCCGCCTGTCGGTGGAGGTGTGGCAGGAGAGCGCCACCGCGCCGCGCTGCGCCCACGACACCGTGCCGCTGGAGTTGGCCCCCGGGGCGGCGAAGCGAGCGCTGCTGGTGTTCCGGGTGGACCGGAGCCGCGGGGTGCGGGTGGTGGTGCGCGATCTCGAGGACCGGGTGCTGTTCCGCCGCTCGATCGCCTACGGCCCGGGGGAGGGCTCGCTGCTGCGCCTCGAGCCGCAGGCGGCGCTGCTCGGCGAGCTCCCCCTGGCGGACGGGTCCACGCGCGCGGCCTGGCCGGCCGCGGTGGCGAGCTTCGTCCGGCTCGACCTGCCGCTCAGCCGGGTCGAGGTCACGCAGCCCGCCAGCGTGCCGCTGACCCGCGACGAGCTGGACGCGCGCTGCCTGGGCGGCCTCACCGCGCTGCTGGTCCCCGAGCCCCCCGGCCTGGCGACGCCCGCGGCCGCGGAGGTCGAGCGGTGGGTCGCCGCCGGCGGCCGGATCGTGCTGGCGCCAGGCGCCCTCGGCACCGCCTGGCCCCGCGACGCGCTGGCGCCGCTGCTGCCGATCGAGGTGACCGGTCAGGACCAGCGCCCGCTGACCGCCCTCGCCGGCGCGGCCTCCGGCGGGGGCGAGGCGCAACCGGCGGCGGTCCTCCTGGGCCGGCCGCGCCCCGGCGCCCGGGTGCTCGCCGCGGCGGGCGAGGACGCGCCGCTGATCACCGTGTGGCGCTACGGGAAGGGCGCGGTGTGCGCCCTCGGCTTTCCCCTCGGCGCGCCGGTGAGCGAGGCGGCGCTGGCCGCCCACCTGCGCGAGGCGCTGGCGCTGCCCACGGAGCAGCCGGTCGACGTCTCCCCCTGCGACGCCCTCGAGCGGGCGGGGCTCGAGGACCTGGTCGACGCGACCAGCGACGCCACCTCCGCCGGCTGGGTGGGGCTGGTGTTCCTGGGCTTCCTCCTGGTGGTCGCGCCGATCGACTATCTGGCCTGGCGCCGCTTCCCCTCGCCGCGGGTGAGCTGGAGCGTGCTCGCCGCCTCGTCCCTCGGCTTCTCTGCCCTCGCCTTCTCCCTCGGCCACACGAGCGAGGAGCCGCTGGTGGTGCGCGCGGTCGCGCTGGTGGACGTGATCTCGCCGGGCGCGGACGCGCCGCCCCGCCTGGCCATCGACGCCCTCCTGTGCCTCGGCTCGCGTCGCCTCGAGCCGCGCGCGGTGCTGGCGCCCGAGGGGCTGCGCTGGACCCCGGCCCTCCCGCCCCTCGACGACACGGTCCGCGCCGAGCCGGTGGCGCCCGATCCGCGCCAGACCACCGCCTGGGCGATCGAGAGGTCGCGGCTCCACGCCGTGCTGGGGCTCGGCTCCGCCGTCCCGTTTCGGCTCAGCGGGGACTTCGAGGCCGAGGCGCCGGTCGCGGTGTCGCGGGAGGGCGGCGCCCTGGTGCTGCACAACCGCACCGACGGCCCGCTCGACTTGCTCGTGATCCGTCGCGGAGCGCCGCCCGCGTACCCCACCCTGCCGCCTCGCTCGCCTCGCCCGCTGTCCGACCTCGTGCGCCCGCCCGCGCCGGGGAGCGAGCGCCGCTCCCTCTCGGCGGTCTTCCACCACCTGGACCCGGCCGTGCGGGCGAGCCTGGCTCTCCTCGCGCACGAGCTGGAGGAGGAGCGCCTGGGGCAGACCGACGGCCTCGACGTCAGCGAGGCCTACCGCCGCGGGGACGTGCTGGTGCTGGTGACGGGGCTGCCCTTCCCCGCGCCCCTGCGGGACGCCTCCGGAGCCAAGCTCCAGGTCGAGGGGACGGCGGTCCTGCGCCTGGTGGTGCCGGCGTCCGACGCGCCGAAGGAGGAGGGGCGGTGAGCCACGCGTCGCCAGCTGTGACCCCGGCGATCGAGCTGCGCGGGGTGACCAAGCGCTACGGCAAGGACCACCTGGCGCTGTCCGGCGTCGACCTGGTGGTGCCGCGCGGCGAGATCTACGGGTTCATCGGCCCCAACGGCGCCGGCAAGACCACCACCCTGCGGATCCTCGCCACCCTCACCCACCCCACCGCGGGGGAGGCCCGGATCGAGGGAATGGACTGCGTGAAGGACGCTCAGGCGGTGCGCCAGCTCATGGGCTACCTGCCCGACGGCGCCCCCGCGGCCCGGGACTTCACCGTGGGCGAGTTCCTGGAGTTCTTCGCCGCCGCGTACGGCATCCGCGGCGAGCGCCGCCGCCAGACCGTGAACGACGTGCTGGAGCTGGTCGACCTCGCCGCCAAGCGGGATCAGCCCCTCGAGGCGCTCTCCCTGGGCATGCGCCAGCGGCTGGGCCTGGCCCGGGTGCTGGTCCACGACCCGGCGGTGCTGCTCCTCGACGAGCCCGGCACGGGGCTCGACCCGCGGGCCCGGGTGGAGATCCGGGAGGTCATGCGCGAGCTGCAGCGCCTCGGCAAGACCATCCTCATCTCATCGCACATCCTGGGCGAGCTGCACGAGCTGTGCACCTCGATCGGGATCCTGGAGGCGGGGCGGGTGGTGTTCTCGGGCACCCTGCAGGAGGCCCTGGCCCGCGTCCCCGCCGGCGCGCTCGAGGTCCGGGTGGGCGGCGAGGAGGTCGGTCGGGCCCGCGCGCTGCCGCTCCTGCGCGAGCTGCCCGAGGT
>JAWLGW010000033.1:0-16084 GCA_041690735.1 Planctomycetota bacterium | reverse complement strand
TCGAGGAGGCTCCGCGAGCGGGCGCGCGAGTCGTGTACGCGGCGGCGGTAACGGCTCACCTCTACGCCCAGCGGAACAGCGAGTCCCTGGCGATGAGCCCGCTGGGACTCCTCGTGGGGGTCTATCCCGAGTACGTCGCGGCCGGGATCGGGCGCGCCGAGCAGCCGGTCTCGACGGTGCTCCACGGCGTCTGTCACGAGCGGCGCCCGCGCCCGCGCCGGATCCATCTGCGAGGGCGTGAGTCGGTGTGGGCGCTCGACAAGCTGCGGGGCCTCGGGATCCCTTGCGCCCGTGCCACAGGCAGGGACCTCGGCGGCCAGCTGGGCTGGGAGCTGGAGGAGGACCCGCGTCTGGGCCTCGCTCATCTCCGCTTCGGCGCTGCTCTCGCCCCGGAGCCCGCCGATACCCTGCTGGCGGCCCTGGAGGCGCCGAGCCGGCGCCTGCTGTGGGCGGACCTGCCGATCGAAGACCCTCGGACCCCGGCGGCCGTCGCCTGGCTCCGGGGACGCGGGTTCGGGTTGGGCGCCCTCCTTCCGCTGGCCGGACCCGCGGGCGAGGACGTCCTCCGGCTGCAGCGCTACCTCGCGTCCCCGCCCCTCGATCCCGAAGCGGTCCGCGTGCTGCCCGCGCTGGCGGGTCTGCGCGCTGAGGTGCTGGCTGACGCTGCCGCGTGCCCCGCACAGGCGGAGGCACCGCTGGCGCTGGCCGCAGGCCGGGACGACGGCGCCGCCCTCTGATCCCTGGCGCCCGCCCTCTGGCGGCGGGCGGTCCCTCCCAACCCCTTCTGCTCGCACAACGGAGCCGATCATGTCGCTCACCCAGGTCCTCGACGTCTCGCTGCCGTTCTCCCCCGATGGCCTCCTCGCGCCCCCGGCGGATGTGGCGTCCGAGCCCCCGCCTGCACCCGCGTCGTCCCTGGCGGCGCTGAGGGCGTGGCGTCGCGCCCTCGGCGAGGAGCACGTCCGCTGCGGCGAGGGGACGCGCACGCGCTACGCGCGCAGCACTTCGCCGCCGGGGACCGCACCCGCCGCCGTGCTCACGCCGGGGTCCGCCGCCGAGGTGCAGGAGGCCGTCCGGATCGCGGGCCGCTACAGTCTGGCCCTGCACCCGATCTCCCGCGGTAAGAACTGGGGCTATGGCGACGCCTGCGCCCCGCGCGACGCGCAGGTGATCCTGGACCTGCGCCGGCTCGACCGGATCATCGAGGTCGAGCCGCGCCTCGGTTATGCGGTGGTGGAGCCCGGGGTGACGCAGGGGCAGCTCAGCGACCACCTGCGCGAGCACTACCCCGACCTCTGGATGGACGCCACCGGCGCGGGACGAGAGGCCAGCGTCGTCGGCAACGCCCTGGAGCGAGGTTTCGGCCACACCCCCTACGGCGACCGGTTCCTCACCACGTGCGGCCTGGAGGTCGTCATGGCCGACGGCCGCCTCCTGCGCACCGGGTTCGGCGGGTACTCGGGCGCGCGGGCGCGCCACGTCCACCGCTACGGCGTGGGTCCCTTCCTCGACGGGCTGTTCACCCAGTCGAACCTGGGCGTCGTCACGCGCATGGGCGTGTGGCTGATGCCGCGGCCGGAGGCGTTCTGCGCCTTCTTCTTCGCCGTCGAGCGGGAGGAGGACCTGGCGGACGTGGTGGAGCGCCTGGCCCAGCTCCGTCTGCGCGGGACGGTGCAGAGCGCCGTCCACATCGGCAACGACCTGCGGCTCATGTCCTCCCATGCGCGCTATCCCTGGGAGCGCGCCGGCGGGGAGACGCCGCTGCCGCCGGGGCTGCGCGCGGCCCTGCGGCGGGAGCACGGCCTGGGCGCCTGGAACGTGTGCGGCGCCCTGTACGGCGACCGGGCGGTGGTCGCCGCCGCGCGCCGGGTCGTCCGCCAGGCGGTGGCGCCCTACCGGCCCGTGTTCGTCACCCCGCGTCGCCTGCGCCTGCTCGGGCGCCTGCAGCGGGTGTTGAGCCGCTTTGGGTGCGGAGGGACCCTCGCGGAGCGGCTGGCCGCGGTCCAGCCGATCATGGACATCCTCCAGGGGATCCCCAACGACGAGCCGCTGCGGGGCGCCACCTGGCGCGTCCGCGGGGACCTGCCCGAGGAGGCGGGAGACCCGCTGGACCGGCACGCGGGCCTGCGGTGGGTCTCTCCGGCGCTCCCCGCCACCGGCGCCGCGGCCCGAGAAGTCGTGGACCTCATGGCCCCCATCTACGAGCGCCACGGGTTCGAGGCGCTCGTGACCTTCACCCTCGTCTCCCCCCGGGCCATGTGCTGCGTGAGCAACCTCGCCTTCGACATCCGAGAAGCCGACGAGGCTCGCCGGGCCGAGGCCTGCCACCATGAGCTGCTGAGCGCGCTCCTCGACGCAGGCTACGTCCCCTACCGTGCCGGTCCCGCCAGCGGACGGATGCTGGCCGACAGGGGTTGCCCGGTGCTGTGGGATACGAACCGCCTCCTGAAGCGGGCGCTGGACCCGGCGGATGTGCTCAGCCCGGGTCGCTGGTAGGCGCCGGCGAGACGCGTCGGCGCCACCGGCTGCCGCCGCTGGGCACTCCGGGTGACGCGCAACGGCGCCCTGCGGGGCGAAGGCGCTCCGGAAGCCGCGCACCCGGGGCGGCGAGCTCCCGGCAGGCTGCTTGCTGTCAGCCCGCCCGGGGGGACGGAGGACGATGGATGCGGCGGATGGGTTGCCGGAGGTGCAAGACGGTCCGACTGGTGAACCAGTTCGGGCGCTGCCAGGTGTGCGGCGAGGTGATCGCCGCGGAGGACTCCCGCGGGTGGTGGCTGCTGCGGGCGCGCTACCGCCTGCGGCAGGTGCTGCCGGTCGTGCTGGTGGCCGGCTTCGCCGTGTGGGGCGTTCGCTCCGGGTGGGACTTCGGCGCGGCGCTGGCGCAGGGCGAGCTGCGGTTCCTGGTGGTGCCGGTGGCCGCCCTGTCGGCCATGATCCTGCTGTCGTTCATGAGCGAGCGCGAGCGGGCGCTCAGGTGATGCGGCTCGTGGAGTGCCGCCCCTGCCGGGCCCGGCGGGCGGTCAACCGCTTCGGCCGCTGCTCGCTTGGCGGGGACCTTGACGGTCGTCAACAGCTCTCGTGGCTGAGCGCGCGAGTGGTCGCGGGGCGGGGGCCGGATAGGCTCGAGGTATGGCCGATCCGGACCTTCAGGAGGCGCTGCGCACGGCTCGGGCGGGAGACGGGCAAGCCTGGCTCCGCCTCGCCGCGGCGCAGGCGCGCCGTCAGGCTTGGGACGTCGCCGGCATGGCGCTCCTCGAGGCGTCCTGGAGCGGAGCGCCGACGGGCGAGGCCGCGGCCGCGCTCGAGCCGGACGACGTCGACGCCTTCGTGGGCGACGTGCTGCCGGGTCCGGGCGCGGCGGCCCTCGACTGGGGGCCCGACGGAGCGCTGCTGTACTTCGCGGATCGCCGCGCCCTGTGGAGCGTGGCCCCGCGCCCGGGAGGGGGGCGGACCGCCGCCCTGCGGCAGCGGGTGGCGGCGCTCCCGGGCGCGATCGTGGCCCTGGCGGCGACGCCCGCTCCGGCGGCGCTGGTGCTGGGGTTGGTCGGCGACGACGGCGGGCTCGCCGGCTGCCACGCGGCGGCGATGCTCGACCTCGCCACCGAGCGCCTGCGGCAGTCGGGCTGGGTACGGGGCCGACCGCCGCGGGGGGGGCTCGCCTGGGACCGCGCCACCGGGGCGGCCGTGTGGGGGGACGTCGAGCGGGTGGACGCGGTCCACCTCGACCAGGAGCCGGTCGACCCCGCCCGCGCCTGGGGGCGCCGCCGAATCGTGTGGAGCGGCCCCCGGGGACCGGCGGCGGTCGATCGGTCCGGCTGGGTGGCGGTGCTGGGACGCGGCACGGTGTCGAGCTGGCGGACGGGCGACGCCGAGCCGCGGCTCGTCCTCGCGCACGCGCCCGTGTCGCCGCGGGCCGTCCTGCACGCGGCCGGGGGCGACCGGGCGGTGGTGTGCGCCGCTGACAGCGCCCGCCTGCACGGCGCGCAGGGGGAGCTCGGCCGCGCCCTGCTGCCGCTCCGGGACGCCTACTGGAGCGCCACGGCGTCGCCCTCGGGGCGCTTCCTCGCGCTCCTCCTCCGAGACGAGGCGCTGCTCCTCCTCGACCTGCTCGCCGACCGTCGCCGCCGGATCCTCCTCCCGGGCCGCCCGCAGGCCGCGGCCTGGTCGCCGTCGGGGCGTCGTCTGGCCGTGTCCGCCGGGGGCCGCCTGGTGGTGATCGGCGTGGAGTAACGCCGCCTGGTACCCTGGCGCCATGGCCGGGATCCGCGGCGCCGAGCACCTGTCCTCCGCCGAGCTGCGCGCTGAGCTCCAGCGTGGCGGGCGGGTGGTGACCTTCGACTTCGCGGTCTCCCTGTGCGTGGTCTCCTTCGCCCGGGGGACCGACGCCTACTTCGTGCGCGCGGGGGAGGGGACCTTCTTCAAGAGCCTCCCCTACACCCTGCTCAGCCTGACCCTGGGCTGGTGGGGCCTCCCCTTCGGGCCGGTGTTCACGATCGCCGCGGTGTGGAGCAACCTCGCCGGCGGCAAGGACGTCACCCACCGCCTGTTGGCGCCGCCCGGCCCGCCGCCGCCCGGCAGGCCCGAGGGCGGCAAGAGCGGCTGGCAGCGGTTCAAGGAGGAGGAGGGCGCCTGAATAGAGGGCGTCCAGAAACGCCTCCAGCGTTCTCGTCGGTCCTCGCCGCGGCTGGCTTGGTCACTCGCGCTCGCGCTCGTGGTCGTGATCGACCACGACCACGAGCGCGAGGTCTCGAGCCCGGTCAGGACATCACCGACGAGGACTGCTGGAGCTGCTCCTGGACGCCTCCTCAACCCTCGCCGCCCTCGCGGATGTCGGCGTGGGTGGTCATCGCCCGCAGCAGGGCGCGCATGCGGGCCCGCACCTGGCCGCGGTCGAGGTTGGCCAGGCGCGGGGGCAAGAAGCGCTTGTCGCTGCACTCCACGATCGCCGCCAGGACCTGCAGCTCCAGCTCGCGCTTGGAGAGGTTGGGAATGTACGAGCCCGCCTCCAGCTCCAGGTCCTCCTTGCTGACCACGTCGCGGCCCGACAGGTAGGCGCGGCGCTTGGCCCGGATCAGGATCGACTCGATCTCGGCGCCCGACAGGCCGGCCTCCGCGAGGAACCGCTGCACGACCTCGCCCACGGTCTCCTGGTCGTCCTCGTCGAAGTCAGGGTCCTCCTCCACCGCCTCCGTCGGCTCGGGGGTCTCGCCGTGAGCGTCGGACACCTGCGCCAGGTCGACCTCGAGGGCGTCCTCCTCCAGCTTGATCCCGCACTTCCGGACCAGCACCTCGCGCATCTGACGGCGCTCCTCGTCGGTGTCCGGATAGAACAGCGGGATGTGGATCTCGGCCCGGCCCTGGCGCTTGATGTCGACCGGCAGCAGGTCGGGGCGGCTGGTGAGCAGGAACCACAGGATGTGACCGCGGAAGCGGGTGTCGCCCATTTGCGTGGCCAGCATGGAGAACACCCGGTTCGACACCTCGTGCCCCGAGCTGCGGTCGCCCACCGCGGCGTCGGCCTCGTCGATCACCACGCCGACCGGGCCGGTCGCCTTGAGCACGCTGAGGATCTTCTGCCAGTTGGCCTCGGTGGCGCCGTACCACTGGGAGCGGAAGTTCTTGAGCCGGACGCAGGGGATCCCGATGTCGTGGGTGTAGCACTGCGACATGAACGACTTGCCGGTGCCGACCGGGCCGCAGATCAGGTACCCCATGGGGAGGGCGTCCGTGCGCCCCTCCCGGATCAGCTTGGCGTCCTCCTCCAGCCACTTCTTCTGGGGCACGTGGCCGCACACCGTGTCGAGGCCGTGGTCGGAGTCGAGGAACTCGAGCATGCCGAAGCACTCCTTCTCGATGAGCTCCTTCTTCATCTCGCCCACGTACTCGGCGGTGATCTTGAACTTGTTGGCCCGGGCCTGGCTGGTGACGTGGCCCAGGTTCACCCGCGACAGCCCGCCGGTGAGCTTGGCGAACTGGTCCACCGAGACCTCCGACAGCTCCACCAGCTCGGGGTGCTGCTCGAAGCGGTGCGCCAGGAAGTTGCGCCGCTCCTCCAGGTCGGGGAGCTTGACCTCTACCCGACCGATGTAGGGGCTCTCCACCAGCGACTGGTTGAGCTGGGCCAGGTTCTCCGCGATCAGGACCACGGTCAGGTTGGCCTCGAGGAACACCGGGTCCTTGGCCCACCGCAGCAGGGTGACCAGGGTCGACTGCTGGCTGATCGAGAGGTGGCTCGAGTCGCCCGCCGGCAGGATCAGGTCCGCGTACTCGATGATCAGGGCCACGCTCTTGGGGCCGCCGCCGCCGCGGGGGTCGACCTTGGCCCGCATGTACTTCTCGACCAGGTACAGGGCCCGGTTGGCGTCCCGCGGCAGCCCGTCCTTGGAGTAGTTGGTGCCGCGTGAGCGATCGACGCCCTGGACCACCCGGTGGAAGTCGGGGTAGGTCTCCTCGTCGCGGAAGGAGATCCCGTTGGAGGGGTCGTAATAGATGACCGCGTCCCGGCGGGGGAACAGCTTCTTCGCCAGGAACTTGCGCAGGCTGTGGTAGCTCCGCCCGCTGGCGTCCTCGGCCTCCACCTTGTCGTGGACGTTCCCGTAGACGATGAACTCGATGATCGTCCCGCCGTAGTACTGCTCGGCGAGGTCGACGGCCCAGGGGGGGAGCTGCGGCATGGGGAGGCCCTCCGGGAGGCTAGGAGACACCACCGGCCGCCTGGTGACAAGACGAGGCGGGGGGCTGCTGCACCCGGAGGCAGCAGCGCCTGGTCCGATCTGCCGGAGAGAACACGGAATATCGACAGGGAACATCAATGAGAACAGCGAACGCTCGGCCGACGGCGGCTTGGTCCGCGAGCGCGACGCGCGTCGCAGCCGTCCCGTGTTGATATCCCCTGTTCCCTGTTGATATTCCCTGTTCCACACCCGGTCGCGAGCCCCTGAGGAGCGTTGTCCTCACGCTGCCGTCCGTCGCGGGCGGCCTGTAGAATGCGCGCCCTCATACAGGAGGGGTGCCTTGGCTGGAATGCGCTACACCAAGTCTCACGAGTGGGTCCGGCTCGAGGACGGGGTCGCGACCTGCGGGATCACGCAGCACGCCGTGGAGGAGCTGAACGACCTGACGTTCCTCGACTTCCGGGTGGAGGCCGGCGAGACGGTCGAGCAGGGGCAGACCTTCGGCGAGATCGACTCGGTCAAGGCGACCTCCGAGCTGTTCGCCCCGGTGGCCGGGACGGTCGAGGCGATCAACGAGCGGTTCCGCGACGAGTCGGAGCTGCCGGCGATCAACGCCTCGCCCTACGAGGACGGCTGGCTGATCAAGATCAAGGTCAGCGACCCCGCCCAGCACGAGGCCCTCCTCGACGAGGAGGCCTACAAGGCCCACTGCGCCGAGGGCTGAGCCGCGGCCGGAACGGGTGCGGACGACCTGAGTCCAGCTCCTGGACCCGGACAGCGGTTAGCGGTTAGCCGTTAGCCGTTAGCCTCGGCAGACGAGAGCCTCTTTCGCAGGCTGTCATGGAGGTTCGCTATGCACCGGCTAACCGCTAACCGCTAACCGCTCTCCTCCCATGCAGGAGCCTGGATTCAGGTGGTCTCCACCTCTGAACGACACCAAGCTCCCGGCCGACCGCCGGGCCATGAGGTCTCCATGACCGCGACGTGGATCCGCGACCCCGATCCGTTCGCTCACCCAGACGCCTTCGTCGACCGCCACCTCGGGCCGCGCCCCGAGGAGGCCCGGCGCATGCTCGACGCGCTGGGGCTCGACTCGCTCGAGGCCCTGATGGACCAGGCGCTGCCCGAGCCGATCCGCACCGAGCGCCCCCTCGACCTGCCGGCCGCCGCCGACGAGCGGGAGGCCCTGGCGGAGCTGCGGGCGCTCGCCGACAAGAACCAGCTGTTCCGCTCGTACATCGGCATGGGCTACGCCGACTGCTTCGTGCCCCCGGTGATCCAGCGGAACATCCTGGAGAACCCGGGCTGGTACACCCAGTACACGCCCTACCAGGCGGAGATCGCCCAGGGCCGGCTGGAGGCGCTGCTCAACTTCCAGACCCTGGTCCTCGACCTGACCGGCATGGAGGTGGCGAACGCCTCCCTCCTCGACGAGGGGACCGCCGCGGCCGAGGCCATGACCCTGTGCCTGCGGGCCCTGCGGCGCACCAAGGCCCGCGCCTTCCTGGTGTCGGAGCGCTGCCACCCCCAGACGATCGAGGTGGTGCGCACCCGCGCCGAGCCGCTGGGGATCGAGGTGGTGGTGGGCGACCCCGCCACCTACGACTACGCCACCCCGGTGTTCGGGGTCCTGCTGCAGTACCCGACCACCGACGGCGCGGTCGAGGACTACGCGGCGGTGGTGGCGAAGGCCCACGAGCAGGGCGCCCTGGCCGTGGTCGCGGCGGACCTGCTGGCGCTGACCCTCCTCCGTCCCCCCGGCGAGTTCGGCGCCGACGTGGTGGTAGGCAGCAGCCAGCGGTTCGGCGTCCCCATGGGCTTCGGCGGCCCCCACGCCGCATTCATGGCCACCCGCGAGAAGTTCAAGCGCGACATGCCGGGGCGCGTGGTCGGCCTGAGCAAGGACGTGCACGGGCGGCCGGCCCTGCGCCTGGCCCTCCAGACCCGCGAGCAGCACATTCGCCGCGAGAAGGCGACCAGCAACATCTGCACCGCCCAGGTGCTGCTGGCGGTCATGGCGGGCATGTATGCCGTGTACCACGGGCCCGAGGGGCTGCGCCGGATCGCCACCCGCGTCCGCAACCTGACCCACTCCCTGGGCGACGCTCTGCGCGCGGCGGGCTGCGAGGTCGCGGACGGGGCCCGGTTCGACACCCTGCGCGTCACCCCCAAGGACGGCGCGGCGGCGGTGCTGAAGCGGGCGCAGGAGCGGCGGATCAACCTGCGGGCGCTCGAGGGGGGCGACTTCACGATCACCCTCGACGAGACCACCCGCGCCCTGGACCTGCCCGCGATCGTGGCGGCCTTCGGCGGCCCCGAGGGCGAGGTCGCCCTCACCGAGGCGCCCGCCCTGCCGGCGCCCCACGCCCGCACCAGCGGCTACCTCGAGCACCCCAACTTCCACCGCTTCCGCTCGGAGACCGAGCTGCTGCGGTACATGCACCGCCTGCAGGGGCGCGACCTGTCGCTGACGCACAGCATGATCCCCCTGGGCTCGTGCACCATGAAGCTCAACGCCACCACCGAGATGCTCCCGGTGACCTGGCCCGAGCTCGCTGGCCTGCACCCTTTCGCCCCCCGGGAGCAGACCGCGGGCTATCGGGAGCTGTTCGCGCGCCTGGAGGCCTGGCTGGCGGAGATCACCGGCTTCGCGGCGGTCTCGCTGCAGCCCAACGCCGGCTCGCAGGGGGAGTACGCGGGGCTGCTGTGCATCCGCGCCTATCAGCGCGCCCGGGGCGAGACCCAGCGGGACGTGTGCCTGATCCCCACCTCGGCCCACGGCACCAACCCCGCCAGCGCGATCCTGGCGGGCATGCAAGTGGTCGCGGTCGCCTGCGACGAGCGCGGCAACATCGACATGTCGGACCTGCGCGCCAAGGCCGAGAAGCACGCCCAGCGCCTGGCCGCGATCATGATCACCTACCCCTCCACGCACGGCGTGTTCGAGCGGGGGATCCGCGACATCTGCGCCGTGGTCCACGAGCACAGCGGGCAGGTCTACCTCGACGGCGCCAACCTCAACGCCATGGTCGGCCTGTCGCGCGTGGGCGAGCTGGGCGCCGACGTGTGCCACCTCAACCTGCACAAGACGTTCTGCATTCCCCACGGCGGGGGCGGGCCCGGCATGGGTCCGATCGGGGTGGCGAAGCACCTGGCGCCCTTCCTCCCCGGGCACTCGGTGGTGGAGCAGGTGGGCGGCGAGCAGGCGATCGGCGCCGTGTCGGCGGCCCCCTGGGGGAGCCCGAGCATCCTGCCGATCTCCTACGCGTACATCCGCATGATGGGCCCTGAGGGGCTGACCCAGGCCTCGCAGGTGGCGATCTTGAGCGCCAACTACGTGGCCCGTCGCCTCGAGCCCCACTTCCCAGTCCTGTACAAGGGCGACCGGGGGTGGGTGGCTCACGAGTGCATCCTCGACCTGCGGCCGCTCAAGGCCAGCACCGGGGTCGAGGCGGACGACGTGGCGAAGCGGCTCATGGACTACGGCTTCCACGCCCCCACCATGCACTGGCCGGTGGCGGGGACCCTCATGATCGAGCCCACCGAGAGCGAGTCCCTGGAGGAGCTGGACCGGTTCTGCGAGGCCATGATCCAGATCCGCGCCGAGATCCGCGCGATCGAGGAGGGCCGCGCCGACCCCGAACGCAACGTGCTCAAGGGCGCGCCCCACACCCTGGAGGTCGTGTCGGCGGACACCTGGGACGCCCCCTACTCGCGCGAGGAGGCGGCTTTCCCCCTCCCCTGGACCCGCGAGCGCAAGTTCTGGCCCGCGGTGGGCCGGATCGACAACGCCTACGGCGACCGCCACCTGGTGTGCGCCTGCCCGCCGGTGGAGGCGCTGGCCAGCGGGTAGTGTCCTACAGGGAACCTGACGCCTGGAGCCGGCGTGCTCCAGCAGGTGCCCCCTGGGGGTTCGTTCGCATGGTCCGCACCTCCCGCGCGGCTGTAGCCCTGACGCTGGTCCTCCTGCTGGCCGCGCACGCCCAGGGTCAGGAGCCGCAGCCTTACCGGGGGCGCCCCGAATACCGCGTGTTGCTGCGGGCCGAGGTGTTCGACGGCTCCCGCACGGGTTCGGACGGGGAACCTTCGGAGCCGGTGCTGGGATTGCGCCTGCTGCTGGAGCACCCGGAGGCGCGCGCGGCGCTTCTGTCTCTGCTGGACGAGGCCTCCCTGGCGGGTCAGCTGTACGCGTTGTGCGGCCTGTGGCTGATCGATCCGCCCACCTTCGACCAGCGGGTGGCGCCGTATCTCTCGGATCTGCGCCTGGTCGAGTTTTGCCCGGTGGGCTGCTCGGCGCGGCGGGTCCCGGTGGCGGACGTCGTGGCCAGCTCCGCCCCCGGGGCGATCCGCCTGACGCCGGCCGAGCGGTCGATCACCGACTACTGGGCCTGGCGAGCCACCCAGCCCTGGCGGGAGGGTATCCCACCGGTCGCCGACATCGTCGGGGGCGCGCTGCCCGTCGACGTCGGTCGCCATCCGGGCTGGGGGCGACTCTCGGAGCGGGTGAGAGAGTGGCCGCTGCGGCAGCGCGACCTCGCCTATTGGGTCCGTGAGCTGACGTCGCCTCGCTCCGAGCGCGACGCCCCGGACGTCGATCCTGTGTGGCGTCTGAGCGCCTTCGGGTACGCTGCCCTCGAAGCGTGCCGAGAGCTGGCGCATCACCGGCTGGGCGAGGTCCGCCGCGCCGTCGCAGAGCTGCTCGGCTCCGCCCTTGGCGTCGACAGCCTTGGCCCGCGAGCAGGTGAGGCAGCGCTGATCCTGGCTTCTCTGTTGTCAGACGACGACGCCTCCGTGCGGCTGTCTGCGGCGAAGGGACTGATCTGCCTCGGCCCCTGGGCCGCCCCGGCCCTGCCGGCGGTGTGGCGAGCCTTGCAGGAGCTCCCAGCGTCGCAGGCACGAGAGCAAGCCTACGAGTTGGTCGAGGTCGTCGTCCGAGCGGACCCGGCCCCAGCGCCGCGACTGATCGCCCTCCTGGGCGATCCGTCTCCCCTGGTCCGGGAGGCGGTGGCGAACGCGGTCGACGAGGACCACTGGATCGACTGGACTCAGGCGCGCGCCCCTCTGCGCAAGCTGCGCGAGCAGGACCCCTGCGCCGACGTGCGCACGACGGCAGCCCGAGCGCTCGAGGCCCTCGCGCGGCGTGCCAGCGAGAACGAGGCACTCGCTGAGCCGCCTCGGTGAAGGGCCGGCGCCGAACTGTCTCCTCCTCTCTCGGCGAGGTGCGGCACCCTTGCGGAGCCGCTGCCCTATCCCCAAAGAGGCAGAAGACGGGTCGCCGTTCGGTCTTCACCCAATCGAATCGTGCCGGTCTTCTGCCTCTTTGGGTTAGTAGTGCCAGGGGAAGCGGCCGTAGTCCTGGGGGCGCTTCTCCAGGAAGGCGGTCCGTCCCTCCTGCGCCTCCTCGGTGGCGTAGGCGAGGCGGGTCGCCTCGCCGGCGAACAGCTGCTGGCCCACCAGGCCGTCGTCTACCAGGTTGAAGGCCAGCTTGAGCATGCGCTGGGCGGTGGGGCTCTTGGCGCCGATCGCGCGCGCCCAGTCGAGGGCCGTCGCCTCCAGCTCGGCGTGGGGGACCGCGGCGTTGACCATGCCCATGGCGGCCGCCTCCTCGGCGTCGTAGGTGCGGCCCAGGAAGAAGATCTCCCGGGCGCGCTTCTGGCCCACCAGCCGGGCGAGGTAGGCCGAGCCGTAGCCGCCGTCGAAGCTGGCGACGTCGGCGTCGGTCTGCTTGAAGCGGGCGTGCTCGCGGCTGGCGATGGTCAGGTCGCAGACCACGTGCAGGCTGTGGCCCCCGCCGACGGCCCACCCCGGCGCCACCGCGATCACCACCTTGGGCATGAACCGGATCAGCCGCTGCACCTCGAGGATGTGCAGGCGACCCAACGCGGCGGGGTCGGGGGCTTCGCCGTCCTCGTACTGATAGCCGTCGGGCCCGCGCACCCGCTGGTCGCCGCCCGAGCTGAAGGCCCACCCGCCGTCCTTGGGGGAGGGTCCGTTGCCGGTGAGCAGCACGCAGCTGACGTCGCTGGTGCGGCGGGCGTGGTCGAGGGTGCGGTGCAGCTCGTCCACGGTGCGGGGGCGAAACGCGTTGCGGACCTCGGGGCGGTCGAAGGCGATCCGCACCGTCCCCTGGCCGCGGGCCCGGTGGTAGGTAACGTCGGTCAGGCCCTCGAAGCCGGGCACGGGGCTCCAGCGCTCGGGGTCGAACAGGTCGGACACGTGGGGCAGGGCGGGCATCAGCGGCTCCCGACGTACAGGTGGACCGCTCCCAGCATGAGCGGCGTGAGGGTCACGTCCCGGGCGCCGGCCGCGGCGAGCTGACCGGCGAAGGTCTCGGGAGCAGGGAAGGCGGCGATCGACCGGGACAGGTAGGCGTACTCCCGGGCGCCGCTCAGCAGCGCGCCCAGGGCGGGCACCACTCCGTGGACGTGCAGGCGCGCGAAGGGCCCGAGGGGACCGCGCGGCTCGCTCAGCTCGAGCACCGCGACCCGCCCGCCGGGGCGAGTGACCCGGACCATCTCGCGCAGCGCCGCGTCCCGGTCGGGGACGTTGCGGATCCCGAAGGCGATCGTGCAGGCGTCGAGCTCGCCCTCGCCGAAGGGCAGCCGCTGGGCGTCCCCCTCTACCAGGGTCACGCGGCCCTCCAGGCCCGTCAGCTTGCGCCGGCCGACCGCCAGCATGTTGGCGCTGGGGTCGAGGCCCCATACCTGCGCCTGCGGGTAGCGGCGGGCCAGGGCCAGGGCCACGTCCGCCGTGCCGGTGGCGAGGTCGAGCACCCGGCGGGGCTCGGCCGGGGCCACCGCCTCGACCAGCCGGCGGCGCCAGCGGCCGTCGAGGCCCAGGCTGATCAGCCGGTTGAGCAGGTCGTACCGGGCGGCGATCCCGTCGAACATGGCCCCGCTCCCCGCAGGGGTGTGAGGGGGGCTTCCGGCGGTCGGGGCGCTCATGCGTTCACCTCACAGGGGTCCGGCGCGGACACCAGTCCGCGCAGCGCTTCGGGGCGCACCGCTTGTGGCCCGTCGCACCGGGCCGTCTCGGGGGCGAGGTGGGCCTCGATCAGCAGCCCGTGCACCCCCGCCGCCAGCGCCGCCCGGGCCAGGGGCACCACCAGCTCGCGGCGACCGGCGGCGTGGCTGGGGTCCACCCACACCGGCTGCTGCAGCGACCACCGCAGCAGCGCGGCGGCGCCCAGGTCGAGCAGGTTGCGCGTGGTCGGGCAGAAGCCCCGCACGCCCCGCTCGCAGAACACGACCCCCGGCGCGCCGGCGGCCAGCAGGTGCTCGCCGGCCAGCAGCCACTCCTCGACGGTCGCGGCCAGCCCGCGCTTGAGGAGCACCGGGCGACCGGCCGCGCCGGCGGCTCGCAGGAGGGCGAAGTTCTGCATGTTGCGCGAGCCGATCTGCACCAGGTCGGCGACCTCGGCCACGGCCGGCAGGTCGTCCACGGCGGTGAGCTCGGTCACCACCGCCAGCCCGTGGCGATCCGCCGCGCGGCGCAGCCACTCCAGCGCCGGGCGCCCGTGCCCGTCGAAGCCGTAGGGGGAGGTGCGCGGCTTGTAGGCCCCCCCGCGCAGGATCCGAGCGCCCGCCGCGGCGACGCTGGCGGCCACCTCCTCCACTTGCGCCGCCGACTCGACGGCGCAGGGGCCCGCCGCCAGGACGGGCTCGGCGGCGCCGCCCACCGGCACCCCTGCCACGTCGAGGGTCCGCCCCGCTTGTGCGTCCACCCGCGGATGGGGGCTGACCGGCGTCAGCACCTCCTCCACCCCGCTCAGCCGCGCCACCTCTTCGGGCGAGACCGCGGCCGAGTGGGGCAACACCGCCAGCGCCGCGCCGGCGAGCCGCGGCGCGGCCCCGGGAGGTCCCACGCGCTCGGGCAGCCGGGTCCACAGCCCCAGGCCCGCCAGCTCGCTCGCCAGCGCCTGTGGGTCGCTCCCCGCCCGCACCCGGATCCACATGCCGCCGCTCACGCCGTCCTCCGCGCCGCCAGGCTAGCGATCATCTGCAGCAGCGCCCGCGGCCAGCCCTCCGGGAGCGCGTCCAACTCCGCGCGGGCCCGCGCCGCCTCCTCCTCGGCGCGCTGCTGGGTGCGCGCCAGGGCCCGCGACCCCTGGACCCGCGCCAGCAGCGCGCCGGCGCGAGCCGCCGCGTCCTCGCGCCCTTCGCTCGCCAGCTCCGTCAGCGCCTCCCCCAGCGTCGGGTCCTCCTCCACCGCCAGCAGGAGGGGCCAGGTCAGCTTCCCCTGGCGCAGGTCGGCGAGGGCGTCCTTGCCCACCCGCTCGGGGTCCCCCGCCAGGTCGAGCAGGTCGTCCGCCAGCTGGAAGGCGATCCCCAGGGCCTCGCCGGCCCGCGCCAGGGCGTGGCACGCGTCGGGCGTCAGCCCGCCCAGCCGGCCTCCTGCCCACAGGGCCCACCGGAACAGGGCGCCGGTCTTGCCGCGCACGACCCGCAGCACCGCCTCGCGGTCGGCGTCCACCCGACCTCGCCGCTCCAGCTGCAGGGCCTCGGCCTCGACCATCTCGGCGATCACCTCCAGCAGCGAGGTCAGCAGGTCAGGCTCGCCCGCGTCCGCCACGGTCCGCAGGGCCTCCGCGAACAGGTAGTCCCCGGCGAGGACGCTGGCGGAGTTGCCGAACTGCACCCGCGCCGCCGGCTCGCCCCGCCGCTGGAGTGCCTCGTCCACCACGTCGTCGTGGAGGAGGGTCGCCGTATGCAGGAGCTCGCCCGCGGCCGCAGCGGCGAGCACCGCGCGGTCCGCCTCGCGGCCGCCCGCGCGGCAGGCCAGCAGGGTGCACAGGGGCCGCAGGCGCTTGCCCGGCAGGCGGAGGAGCGCCCGGGCGGCGCGGCGGGCGCGCACGTGCGGCGGCCCGTCGAGTCGCTCGGCGTGGCGCCGCAGCCCGGCGTCCAGGGCGCGCAGGTCGCGCGTGAGGACGCCGCTCGCCTCGTCGAGGCGCGTCGTGAGGGGCGTGGCGCCGAAGCGCGCGGCCGCCGTCAGCAGCCGCACCAGCACCTCGGGCGTCTCGGCCGCCGGCGGCGGAGGCGTCGTGACGACCCGCTCGGGGATCGCGGCCGGCGCCGCCGCCGGGGCGGCCGTCGCGCGCCCCGACAGCCCCAGCCGCTCGGTGAGCTCGGCGCGCGCCAGCTTCCCGAGCGCCGTGCGCGGCAGCGCGTCCAGCCACTCGAACCGCTCGGGCACCTTGAAGCGGGTGAGGCGGGCGCGGCACCAGGCCGCCAGGGCCGCCGGGTCGGGGCGCTCCGCGCCGGGGCGCGCCACCAGCGCGGCCAGCGGGCGCTCGCCCCAGCGGCGATCGGGGACGGGGACCACCGCCACCTCGGCCACCGCCGGATGGGCCTCGAGGACCGCCTCCACCTCGCGCGCCGCCACCGTCTCGCCCCCCGAGGTGAAGAACGCCT
>JAWLGW010000032.1:0-16097 GCA_041690735.1 Planctomycetota bacterium | reverse complement strand
CGAGGTGGCCTACCGGGTCCTGGGGTGCTCGGGGGCGATCGCCGCGGCCTCGGCCATGAGCGAGCTGGTGCAGGGTGTCCCGGTCGAGGACGCCCGTTCGGTGGATCGGGCGGCGATCGACGCCGCCCTGGGCGGGCTCCCCGCCCTGAAGCGACATGGGGCAGACCTGGCCGCCGACGGCCTGCGGACCGCCCTGGAGGACGCCGCCCGGCGGGCGGCCGAGGAGAGCGCATGAGCATCAAGAGCGACCGCTGGATCCGCCGCATGGCCCAGGAGCACGGCATGATCGAGCCCTTCGAGGCGGGGCAGGTCAAGCGCCACGAGGGCGCCCGGCTGATCTCCTACGGCACGTCCTCCTACGGCTACGACATGCGGGTGGCGGACGAGTTCAAGATCTTCACCAACATCCGCAACGCGATCGTCGACCCCAAGGGGATCGACGAGCACGCCTTCGTGTCGATCACCGCCGACGACATCCTGATCCCGCCCAACTCCTTCGCCCTGGCCCGCAGCGTGGAGAAGTTCAAGATCCCCCGCAACGTGCTGGCGATCGTGCTGGGCAAGTGCGTCACCGGCGACACGCGGGTGGTCGATGCGGCGAGCGGGGATTACCTCCCGATCTCCGAGTTCGCGGACCGCTCCTTGACGCTCGGCCTCGAGCGATGGCGCCCCGCGCCTCTCCCCGTGAGCCACTTCCACCGGCAGGGCGTCAAGCCGGTGTTCGAGCTCCGGACCCGCGGTGGACGGCGCATTAAGGCGACGGCGAACCACCCCTTCCTTCGCTTTCAAGGCTGGACCCCCCTGGAGGCGCTACGCCCGGGAGACCGGATCGCTGTGGCGCGCGAAGTCCCCTGCTTCGGGCGCACGCGGCTGCAGCCCTGGGAGCCGACCCTGTTGGGGCTGATGATCGCCGAAGGCCAGTGCCACACGCCGGGGCACAGCCCCGTCTTCACGACGGCCGACGAGCGGCTCGCCCGAGCCCTGAAGGAGGCCGTCGCGCTGAGCGGCCTGGGAGAGGTGACCTTCAACGGGCAGTACGGGTACCGGTGCGTCAATCGATCCGGACGGGGCGGAGTCGCGGTGAAGAACCGCTTCTCGCGTTGGCTGGAGAGCTACGGGCTGGCCGTTCACTCCGCGGCGAAGTTCGTTCCGCGCGCTGTGTTCCGCGCCCCCAAGGACCAAGTTCGCGAGTTCCTTCAGGCGCTGTTCGCTGGCGACGGCTCGTTCCAGAACACCCGCGGCGCCCGCATCGAGTACTACAGCGACTCTCGCAGGCTGGTGGAGGACGTGAACCACCTGCTCGCCCGCTTCGGGGTCGTCTCGCAGATGAAGGTCCGGACGATCAAGGGGCGCGAGCGCTGGCGCGTTCAGATCACCGATGCTCTGGAGGTCAAGCGGTTCGCGGCAGCGATCGGCTTTCTGCCCGGCTGCGTCAAGGACCGCGCGCTGCAGGACGCGATCGACACCGTGCCTGACCCCGTGGGCGTGAAATTCGACGTGCTGCCCGACGAGGCATGGCCGGCCGTGGTCGCGGCGACCCGTCGCTCGGGGACGTCCCTCACCTCACTCGGCATCCGCAAGAACGTGTCCAGCCGTTCGACCTCGCGCGAAGTGGCTCGTCAGGCGGCGATCGGCTGCGCGGACGCCGAGCTGCTCGAGCTCGTCGACAAGGGACCGGTGTGGGACCTCGTGGAGAGCATCGAGCCGGCGGGCGAGGAGGAGACCTTCGACGTCACCGTACCGGGGGCGCACAACTTCTTCGCCAATGGCATGGTCGTCCATAACTCGACGTACGCAAGGTGCGGCATCGTGGTCAACGTGACGCCCCTCGAGCCCGCCTGGGAGGGCTACGTCACCATCGAGATCAGCAACACCACGCCGCTCCCGGCCAAGATCTACGCCAACGAGGGGATCGCGCAGGTGCTGTTCTACGAGAGCGACGAGCAGTGCGAGACCAGCTACGCCGACAAGGGCGGCAAGTACCAGAACCAGCCGCCTCAGATCGTGCTGCCGAAGCTCGACTGAGGTGGAGCCCGGCGCCCTGATCTGCGTGCGCTGCGGCGCCTCCTTCCGCTGCGGCAACGTGGCGGGGGACCCCACCTGCTGGTGCGCGGAGCTTCCCCCGGTCATGCCCCTCGACGCAGCGGCGACCTCCTGCTTCTGCCCCGCCTGCCTGCGGGAGGAGGTCGCCCGGCGGGTCGCGGCCGAGCCGTCGGCCGACGAGGAGTAGCGCCCTCCGCCGACGGCTCCCGAATTGCGTGCCTCCCGCCCAGGAGGTGCAGCATGAACGCCTCGCACGCCACCGCGGTGCTGGCCGCAGCGTGCGCCCTCAGCGCGCTGGTCAACGTCGCCCCTGCCTCCCCCGCCGGGAGCAAGGACGACCCCACCGTGGCCCCTGAGTTCGAGAGCCCCGCGATCGCCGACCACGGGGAGGTGGTGCCGCTGCCCAAGGCGCTGTTCCAGCTCGACCCGGGCAGCCGGGTGGTGTTCGACGTCAGCGGCGGCGGCTCGCCCCAGGGCGTCGTCCCCGCCCTCGACCGCGTGGCGGCCCTGGTCAACCTGGCCGCCGTCAGCAAGGTGGACGTCGAGGCGGTGGTGGTGCTGCACGGCGACGCCGCCCAGGCGGCCTTGGCGGACGCCGCCTACGCCGCCCGCACCGGCGCGTCCAAGAACCCCAACCTCCCCCTGCTGCGGGCCCTCCGCGACCACGGGGTGCGGACCTTCGTGTGCGGCCAGTCCCTGGCGCACAACCGCTGGAGCGCTAGGCAGGTGGCCGAGCCGGTCGAGCTGGCCGTGTCCGCCATGACCGCCGTAGTCGCCCTGCAGCGGGACGGCTTCGCGGTGCTCGTCTCTCCCTGAGCCGGGCCCCTTCGGGGCGGGCCTCGGCGCGCGGCTTGCGCTCCTCCCCCCTCCAGGAGGAGCTGCCATGGTCACCGACACCCGTGTCCAAACGAAGATGAAGACCTTCGTCATGCGCCGGATCGGCGAGGCGGGCTTCATGGAGAAGCCCGCCCCGCGGGACCCCGGCCCGAACGGCGCGATCGTGCGCACCACCCGCGCCCTGGTGTGCACGTCCGACACCCACACCCTCGCCGGCGCGATCGGGGAGCGCCAGGACCTGACCCTGGGCCACGAGGCGGTCGGCGTGGTGCACCGCCTGGGGAGCGAGGTCAAGCACGTGCGGGAGGGGGATCGGGTCGCGGTCAACGCGATCACCCCCGACTTCACCTGCGACAACTGTCTGCGGGGCTTTCCCTCCCAGTGTCAGGAGATGCTCGGCGGGTGGCGGTTCGCGAACACCCGCGACGGCGTGTTCGCGGAGTATTTCTTCGTCGAGCGCGCCGACGCCAACCTGACGCCGATCCCCGACGACGTGTCGGACGAGGCGGCGGTCTACACCTGCGACATGATGTCGACCGGCTTCGCCGGGGCAGAGCACGCGGCGATCCCGATCGGCGGCACCGTGGCCGTGTTCGCGCAGGGCCCGGTGGGGCTCATGGCCACCGTCGGCGCCCGTCTCCTGGGCGCCGGCCTCGTGATCGCCGTCGAGAGCATGCCCCACCGCAAGGACCTGGCGCGCCACTTCGGGGCCGACGTGGTGGTGGACTTCCAGGAGGTGGACCCGGTGGAGGAGATCCGCCGCCTGACCGACGGGCAGGGGGTGGACTCGGCGATCGAGGCCCTGGGCGCCCAGAAGACCTTCGAGGACTGCGTGAAGGTCACCCGCCCGGGCGGGACGATCTCGAACGTGGGCTACCACGGCGAGGGCGACACCGTCGACATTCCTCGCCTCGCCTGGGGCGTGGGCATGAGCGATCAGACGATCCGCACCGCCCTGTGCCCCGGCGGCAAGGAGCGCATGAAGCGCCTCCTGCGCCTGATCCAGCGCGGCAGGGTGGACCCGACGCCCATGACCACCCACACCTTCGCCTTCGACGACCTCGAGGAGGCCTTCGAGCTCATGCAGACCAAGGCGGAGGGGATCATCAAGCCGCTGATCCGCTTCGACTGAGGCCCCCGGCCGGCGCCGACCGCTCCCGGGCGAGCGAGGTCGCCCGAGCGGCACCAGCGCCTGGCGTGTGACGACCTCGTCCCGCGCGGCGGGACGCAGCCGTCGCCACCCCGCGCACCGCTCGTTCGCCGCGCGTGGGCGCGGCGATTGCGCTCGGGTCCCGAGGGGCGTGGCGGCGTCCTCACACATGAGAAGGGAGACGGGCATGAGCATTCGCGTGGGCATCAACGGCTTCGGCCGCATCGGGCGCTTGACCTTCCGGTGCCTCACCCAGACGGATGGGGTGGAGGTGGTCGCGATCAACGACGTGGCGCCCCTCGACAACCTGGCGTACCTGCTCCGGCACGACTCGGTGTTCCCTGATCCCGACGTGGCGGTGGCGGCGCAGGACGGGACGCTGGAGTGGGGGGACAGCGCCATCCCCTACTCCCAGATCAAGGAGCCGCGCCAGCTGGAGTGGGGGGCGCATGACGTCGACGTGGTGATCGAGGCCAGCGGCCAGTTCACCGCGCGCGACGAGGCGGCGGGCCACCTCGAGGCCGGCGCCAAGTACGTGATCATCTCCGCGCCCGCCGAGGGCGCCGACCTGACCGTGTGCCTGGGGGTCAACGAGGACCGGTTCGACCCTGACCAGCACAAGGTGCTGTCGAACGCCTCGTGCACCACCAACTGTGTGGCGCCGGTGGCGAAGGTGCTCGACGAGCAGTTCGGGATCGAGACGGGCTTCCTCACGACCGTCCACGCCGTGACCAGCTCGCAGAAGCTGGTCGACACCCCCAGCAAGAAGTGGGTCCGCGGCCGCTCCGCGCTGGTGTCGATCATTCCCACCAGCACCGGCGCCGCCAAGGCGACCAGCGAGGTGTTGCCGCACCTGGACGGCAAGCTGGACGGGCTCGCCATGCGGGTGCCGGTGGCCGTCGGGTCGATCATCGACCTGGTGGTCCACACCCGCGACCGCGTGACCGTGGAGCGGATCAACCGCGCCTTCAGCGAGGCCGCGGGCGGAGAGCGGCTGCGCGGGATCCTGGGCGTGACCGAGGAGCCGCTGGTGTCGAGCGACATCATCGGCAGCGAGCTCTCGGCGCTGGTCGAGACCACCTCCACCCGCGTCCTCGGCGACCGGCACCTCAAGGTGCTGGCCTGGTACGACAACGAGTGGGGCTACTCGCGCCGGATCGCCGATCTGGCGGCCTTCGTGGGGCGGCGGGTCCCCGCGACCGCCCGCCGCTAATCGCCGCGCGCCGAGCGCCTCGGGCCTGCGGCCGCGGCGCTCCCCGCATCGCCACCGAGCTGCGCGAACAGGCGCTCGGCATCGTCGCGTCGGCACAGGCCGGTGCCGGGGGTGAGCACCGCCGCCGCGCCCGCGGCCAGACCGAGCCGCACGGCGTCGGCGAGCTCGTAGCCCCGCACCAGGCCACACACCATCCCGGCGACCATGCTGTCGCCGGCGCCCACCCGGCTGCGGGGCTCCACGTCGGGCGCCTCCAGGCGCTGTGCGGCGGCGGCCGTCGCCACCACCGCGCCCTCCGCGCCGAGGGAGGTGACCACCACCTCGGCTCGTCCCTCGCGGACCAAGGCCTGGCTCACCTGCTCCACCTCGTCGACCGCGACCTGCCGGCCCGCCAGCTGGCCGAGCTCGCGCAGGTTGGGCTTGAGGAGGAACACCCCGGCGTCGGCGACCCGCCGCAGGGCCTCACCGCTGGTGTCGACCACCACTCGCGTCGCGTCGGCGGCGGCGGCGCGCGCGATCTCGCCGTAGAAGCCATCCGGGACGCCCGGCGGCAGGCTGCCGCTCAGCACCAGGAAGCCGGGCCCCTCGCCGGGGGAGCGCACGGCCTCGCGGCAGGCCTCCACCTCCTCAGCGCTCAGCCTGGCGCCCGGCAGGACGAAGCGATACTGACGGTCGCTGCCCGTCTCCGAGACCGTGAAGCTCTCGCGCGTGTCCGCCCGAACGGGGACCGGGCGGTGGGTCACGCCCGCGCGCTCCAGGAGCTGCGCCAGGAGGTCGCCAGTGCAGCCGCCCCGGGCCCACACCGCATCAACCCGCTCCACGCCCAGCTCGCGGAGGGCCCGAGCGACGTTGAGCCCGCCGCCGCCGGGATCCGCCTTGGGCTCCTCGCAGCGGAGCTTGTGGTGAGGGACCACCTCGTCGACCTCACAGCTGCGGTCGACGGCGGGGTTGAGGGTGAGGGTGGTGACCCAGGGGGATCCGGTCACGAAGCCTCCTGCGACTCTCGCCGCCGTTGCACGAATCTGAGCATCTGGCCCACCGCGAACGGCACCAGGCTGATCCCGAGCACCAGCCCCCAAGAGCTCCAGCCGAGGCGCCGGGTCTCGAGGAGCGAGGACAGGCCCGGCAGGTAGACCGCCAGCAGCAGCAGCCCGGCGCAGAGGCCCAGCGCGCCCCACAGCCAGGGGTTGCGGACCACGTCGTTGTCGAGGAGGCGCGTGCGCGGATCGCGCAGGTTGAACACGAACCACAGCTTGCCGAAGGCGAGGGTCAAGAAGGACACCGTGACGGCCGCCTCCTGAGCCAGGCCCAGCCCGTACAGGGCGGCGGAGAGGGCGCCGAGGACGCAGGCGCCCAGGAGCACGCTCCAGCCGCCGACCGCCAGCCAGTGACGGCGGGTCATGACCGACTCGCTGGGCGGACGCGGGGGACGCTGCATGACGCCGGGATGGCCCCTCCCCATGCCCAGGGCCAGGGCCGGGAGCACGTCGGTGAGCACGTTGAGGTACAGGATCTGGAGGGGCCGCAAGGGCAAGGGCATGCTCGCGACCGAGGCCACGGTGACCGACAGCACCTCGGCCAGGTTGGTGCACAGCATGAACAGCACGGCCTTCCGGATGTTCCCGAACACCACCCGCCCCTGCTCGACGGCGGCCACGATGCTCTGGAAGGCGTCGTCCTTGAGCACCATGTCGGCGGCCTGGCGGGCGGCGTCGGTTCCGCGCTGTCCCATGGCGATCCCGATATCCGCCTGCCGGAGGGCCGGGGCGTCGTTCACCCCGTCGCCGGTCATGGCGACCGTCTCGCCCTCCTGCTGGTACAGGTCGATCAGGCGGAGCTTCTGGCCGGGATCGACCCGCGCGAACACCGCCGTCGCCAGCACTCGACGGCGCTCCTGGTCGTTCACCTGCGCGGGGTCCTCCGGCTCTTCCGCCAGGTCTCGTCCGGTGAGGACCCGCTCCTCGCCCTGCTCTTCCTGCCCGTCGAACAGGCCGACCTCTCGCGCGATGGCTCGCGCCGTCTCGGCCTGATCGCCCGTGACCATGACCACCCGCACCCCAGCGGCGCGGCAGGCGGCGAGCGCCTCGCGCACCTCGGGGCGAGGCGGGTCGAGCAGGCCCACCAGGCCCAGCAGGCGGAGGCCCTGGTAGGGCTCGGCTCCGGCGTCCTCCACCTGCTTGGTGGCCAGCGCCAGGACGCGCAGCCCGCGACCGGCGAGGTCGTCGGCACGCGCGGTCCACTGGCGGCGCTGCTCGCCCTCGAGGGGCTGCGCCTCCCCGCCGCGCCCCGCCACCTCCTGGCAGGCCTCCAGGACGGCGGACGTGGCGCCCTTCACGGCCACCTCCAGCCCGCCGGCTCCCGCCCGGTGGAAGGTGGCCATCATCTTGAGCTCGGGGTCGAAGGGCACCTCGCGCTCCTTGGGCGCGTCCTCCAGCAGCGCCTCGCGGGTCAGACCGACCGCGCGGCCGGCGCGCAGCAGGGCCACCTCGGTCGGGTCGCCGTGCGGTCCCTCGTCGGCGTCGCCGCCCAACGAGGCGCTGGTGCACAGGACGCCCACCCGGAGGGCCCGGCGCCACATGGCCTCGACGTCCTCCCCGGCTGGAGTCTCCCCGGCCGAGGGCTCCCCCTCCTCGTCGCCCGGCACCTCCTGCTCGCCCTCGCTGGTGGCGATCACCCGCGCGCGCATGCGGTTCTCGGTGAGGGTGCCGGTCTTGTCGGTGAAGATCACCCTGGTGGCGCCCAGGGTCTCGATCGCTGGCAGACGGTTGACCAGGACCTGCCGGCGGGCCATGAGGTGCATGCCGCGGGCCAGGGCGATCGTGGTCACGATCGGCAGCCCCTCGGGAATGGCCGCGACCCCCAGCGCGATCGCGGTCTCGATCATGAGCACGGTGGAGCGGCCTGCCAGCAGGCCGGCGCCGGCCACCACCGCCGCGACCCCGATCACCACCCAGGCCAGGCGGCGGCCCAGCCGGTCGAGGCGCCGCTCGAGGGGCGTCTTCTCCTCCTCGCCCGCCCCCTCGGCCAGGTCGGCGATCTTGCCCAACTCCGTCTCCATGCCGGTGCCGGAGACGACCCCCAGGCCAGACCCTTGAGCCACGGTGGTGCCCATGAACAGCATGTCCGCGCGCTCGGCCAGGGGCGCCTCCTCTGCGACGGGCTCGACTTGCTTGGGCGCCGGCACCGACTCGCCGGTGAGCGCGGACTCGTCGACCTGCAGGCCGTTCGCCTCCAGGAGGCGGACGTCGGCCGGCACACCGTCCCCCTCCCCGATCACCACCACGTCGCCCGGGACCAGGTCGTGGGCCGCGACCTGCCGCTCCTTCCCGTCCCGGCGGACCCGCGCCTGCCGGCGGGTCATGGCCCGGAGCGCCTCCATGGACCGCACGGCCCGCCACTCGCTCACGAAGCCGATCGCCGTGTTGACGGCGATCACCGCCACCACAGCGATCCCCTCCGCCCAGCGGCCGGTCGCGAAGGCCAGCACCGCGGCGACGGCGAGGATCAGGATCACCACGCTCTCGAACTGGTCGAGCAGGATCCGCCAGGCGCTACGGCGGCGGCGCCGCCGCAGCCGGTTGGGGCCGTGCTCCTGACGGCGCCGCTGCGCCTCCCGCTCGGAGAGACCGTGCTCCGGCTCGACCTCCAGCTCGCCGACTGCGCGCTCCGGCTCCAGGACGTGGATCGGCGCGCTCCTGCTCATGAGGGGCTCCTGCAGGGGTCCTGCTGCCCTGGCCCTGCAAGCCGGGCGCCGGACGGCCCGGAGCGGTCGGCAGGAGACGGGGCGATCCCGCCCCATCCCTCGCGCCGGCACATCGGATGCGACCGCGAGACGGGTCTCCACCGTGTGAGCGGGTCACGGCAGGCACACCGGCAGCGCCCGGCGGGCGCAGGAAGAGGTGGAGCGTGAAGGTGGTCGTCTTCGACGCCGAGCCCTGGGAGCGCGAGTCGCTGGAGCGGCTGAGCGCGCGGCACGACCTGTTGGTGGTGCAGGAGCCGCTCAACGCCCGCACTGCGCGCCGCCACGCCGACGCCGAGGCGGTGTCGGTGTTCATCTACTCCCGGGTGGACCGGCCCGTGCTGGAGGCGCTGCCGAACCTGCGCCTGATCGCCACCCGCTCCACCGGCTTCGACCACATCCGCCGCTTCGCCGCGGGTCAGCCCCAGAATCGGGTGGCGGCTTGAGCGAGACAGGAGGACCCGTGGCCGCGCGTGAGCTCCACCCCTGGAAGGTCGTCTACACCGAGTGGGACCCCGACGAGCAGCCGCTGCGGGAGGCGCTGTGCGTGCTCGGGAACGGGGTGTTCGCCACCCGAGGCGCCTTCGAGGAGGCGCGGGCCCAGGGCGCGCACTATCCGGGCACCTACGTGGCGGGGGGCTACGACCGCGCCCAGAGCGAGGTGGCGGGTCACGTGGTGGAGAACGAGGACCTGGTCAACTGGCCCAACTGGCTGTGCCTGACCTTCCGGACCGAGGGCGGCGCCTGGCTCGACGTCCAGGACATGGAGCTGCTCGAGTTCCGGCAGGAGCTCGACATGTGGGGCGGCGTGCTGACCCGGCGGCTGGTGGTCCGCGACCCCGAGGGGCGAGAGACCGAGGTGGAGAGCCGGCGCCTGGTGCACATGGGCCAGCCCGACGTGGCCGCCCTCCAGTGGCGACTCAAGCCCCGCAACTGGTCGGGGCGGCTCGAGGTCCGCTCGGCGATCGACGGCGAGGTGCGCAACCGAGGGGTCGCGCGCTACCGCGACCTCGAGGGCCGGCACGTCGACGTGCTGCGCGCCGAGGGGGTGGGTGAGGACGGGGTGGTGTGCGTGGCCCAGGCGGGGCAGTCGGGGCTGACGGTCGCCGTCGCCGCGCGCACCCGCCTCAGCTTCGAGCGCGAGACGCCGGGTCCGGTGGACCGCACGACCCACCGGGAAGAGGGCCGGGTCGAGCAGCGGCTGTTCCTCCCTTGCCGCAAGCAGGAGACGGTGTGCGTGGAGAAGGTGGTCTCGCTGCACACCTCACGCGACCCCGCGATCAGCGAGCCGGCGCTGGAGGTGTGCAAGCGGATCCAGCGGCTCCCCGACTTCGCCGAGCTGGAGCGGACCCACCGGTGGGCCTGGGCCCGCCTGTGGCATCGGGCCGACATCGGCCTGCGCGCCGAGACCGAGGCCCAGGCCGTCCTGCGGCTGCACGTGTTCCACCTGCTGCAGACCACCTCCGTGCACTCGGTCGATCGCGACGTGGGGGTGCCGGCCCGGGGCTGGCACGGGGAGGCCTATCGGGGGCACATCTTCTGGGACGAGCTGTACATCTTCCCGTTCCTGAACCTGCGGATCCCCGAGCTGACGCGCTCGCTGCTGATGTACCGCTACCGGCGCCTGCCCGAGGCGCGCCACGCGGCCGAGGCGGCGGGCTACGCCGGCGCCATGTTCCCCTGGCAGAGCGGCAGCGACGGGCGCGACGAGAGCCAGGTGTGGCACCTCAACCCGCGCTCGGGCCGGTGGCTCCGCGACACCACCCACAAGCAGCGGCACGTCAACGCGGCGATCGCCTACAACGTGTGGAAGTACTTCCAGGCGACCGACGACGTCGAGTTCCTGTCCTTCTACGGGGCGGAGCTGCTGCTGGAGATCGCCCGGTTCTGGGCCACGATCGCCACCTTCGAGCGGGAGCGGGGGCGATACGTGATCCGCGACGTGGTGGGGCCCGACGAGTTCCACACCACCTACCCCGACGCCGAGGAGGGGCGCGCCCTGGACAACAACGCGTACACCAACGTCATGGCCTCCTGGTGCCTGTGGACCGCGCGGGCCGCCCTGGACCTCCTCGAGGAGGACCGGCGCACGGAGCTGTGCGAGCTGCTGGAGCTGAGCGAGGGCGAGCTGGAGCGGTGGGACGAGGTCAGCCGCCATCTGTTCGTGCCCTTCCACGAGGACGGGATCATCAGCCAGTTCGAGGGGTACGAGGCGCTCGAGGAGCTGGACTGGGAGGCGTACCGGCAGCGGTACGGCGACGTGCAGCGGCTGGACCGGATCCTGGAGGCGGAGGGGGACACCCCCGCCCGCTACAAGGCGTCCAAGCAGGCAGACGTGCTGATGCTGTTCTATCTGTTCAGCGCCGAGGAGCTGCAGCAGCTGTTCGAGCGCCTCGAGATCCCGTACGACGACGCCCTGATCCCGCGCAACGTGGAGTACTACCTGGCGCGCACGTCCCACGGCTCGACCCTCAGCCGGGTGGTCCACTCGTGGGTCCTGGCCCGCTGCGCGCGCGAGGCCTCGTGGTCGCTGTTCCAGCAGGCGCTGGCCAGCGACATCGAGGACATCCAGGGCGGCAGCACCAGCGAGGGGATCCACCTGGGGGCGCTGGCGGGGACCGTCGACCTCATGCAGCGGTGCTACACCGGGATCGAGGTCCGGCACGAGGCGCTGTTCTTCAACCCGCAGCTGCCCCCCGAGCTGCCGGAGGTGCGGCTGCGGGTGCGCTACCGGGGCCACTGGCTGTGCGTCAGCGTGACCCAGGAGCGCCTGGTGGTGCGGTTCGAGAAGGGCTGGTTCTCGCCCGTCCAGATCGGGTTCGGCGACCAGGTCTACGCCATGGAGCCCGGCGACCAGCGCGAGTTCCTGCTCGACCAGCCCGCCCCCACCGGCGGACGGCCCGCGAGTGAGGTGTGCGTGCTGGCGGACGGGCCTCACCCGCCGGCCTCGCGCCGGCGGCGCCCCTCGCGGCGCCTGGGAGGGCAGGCCCACGGGCGGTCCCGCGCGCCCTCGCCGGGGCCGCGCGCGTCCACGAGCGGAGAGGAGGCGCGGTGAGCCGCGCGACGACGACCGAGGCGGTCCTGGGGGTGGTGGCGGACCTCGACGGGATGATCACCTCCACCGCCCGGCTCCACCAGGAGGCCTGGCGGCGCGCCTGGGAGGAGACTCGCCAGCGCTGGGGACAGGCGGCCGGGGACGGCGCGCCCCTCGGCGACGAGGACTACCGAGAGCACCTCGACGGGCGCCCCCGCTACGAGGGCGCGGCGGCCTTCCTGGCGAGCCGCGGCGCCCAGGTGCCGGAGGGGCGGCCCGCGGACGCTCCGGACCGGGAGACGGTGTGCGGCTTCGGGAACCACAAGAACGCGCTCTACCAGCGGCTGCTCGAGGAGGAGGGCGCCGACCCCTTCCCCGACGCCCGGATCCGGCTCCAGGAGTGGCGCGCCCGGGGGATCCCCGTCGCCATGGCGACCGCCAGCCGCAACGGGCGGCGGGTGGTGGAGTCGGCGGGGCTGGGGGCGCTGTTCGCGGCGCAGGTGGACGGCGAGGACATGGCGCGCCTGGCGTTGGGGGGCAAGCACGAGCTGTTCGCCGAGGCCGCCCGCCGGCTGGGCCTCGCGCCGGGGCAGGCGGCCCTGCTGGAGGACTCACGCGCCGGGCTCGAGGCGGGCCAGCGAGCGGGCTTTGGATGGGTGATCGGCGTGGCCCGCGGCGGCCGGGAGGACCTGCGCGTCCGGGCCGATCGGGTGGTAGCCGACCTGCTGGAGGTGCGGCTCCCCAACCGGGGGCCGGCGCCCCGCCGGCGAGCCCGGGAGGTCCCCGAGGTGGCCGACCTGCAGGACGACCTGTTCGCCCGCCTGCACGGCTACGAGCCGGCCCTGTTCCTCGACTTCGACGGCACCCTCAGCCCGATCGTGGAGGACCCGGCCGAGGCGGCGATCCACCCCGAGGCGCGAGAGGCCCTGGTGGAGGCCGCCCGCCGACTGACGGTGTGCGTGGTCAGCGGCCGCGACCGCGCGGACGTCGCCGCCCGGGTGGGCCTGGACCAGCTCACCTACGCCGGCAGCCACGGCATGGACATCGCTGGACCCGACGTGCACCTCCAGCACGAGGAGGCCCAGGCCGCGGTCCCGGCCCTCGACGACGCCGAGGAGCTCCTGCGCCGGCGCCTGGCGGACGTGCCGGGGGCCGTCGTCGAGCGCAAGCGGTTCGGCCTGGCGATCCACTACCGCATGGTGGCCGGCGAGGCCAAGGAGGAGGTGCAGCGGGCGGTGCGCGAGGTGCGGGAGGGGGCGGGGGGCCGCCTCCGCCAGGCCCACGGCAAGGAGGTGGTCGAGCTGCAGCCGCCGATCGACTGGCACAAGGGGCGGGCGATCGAGTTCCTGATCGAGCGCCTGGGCCTCGACCGCGCCGAGGTGGTGCCGATCTACATCGGCGACGACCTGACGGACGAGGACGCCTTCGAGGCCCTGGGCGAGCGCGGGATCGGCGTCCTGGTCGGCTGCCCCGAGCGGCTCACCTTCGCCGACTACCGCCTCCCCGACGACCCCGCCGCGGTGGCGGCGCTGATCCGCGAGGTCGCGCGGGAGGCCGATTAGCCCCGCTGCCCCTCCTTGAGGGCGGAGAGGAGCAGACGGTGGAGTCAGCGGCTGTCGTGGTCCGGCGGCTCGCAAGACTCGAAGGGCGTGTGGCGGATCCGCACCCGCTCCTGCACCGGGTCGCTCTTGCGCAGCAGCCAGGGGATCACCTCGTCCCGAAGCGCGCGCTGGAGCTTGCCCAGGGCTCGCCGGCCGGCCTCCGCCAGCAGTCGGTCGTAGGCCTCCGCGAACCGCTCCGGGTCGACCGGCGGGTCCTTGGGCACTCGCGCCAGCGCCTCGGCCGCCGTGGCGTTCACCTGAGCCTCGAAGGCGACGTCCAGGGCCGAGAGGAGGAGTCCGCTCCAGGCCCGGCGCTCGGCCTTTCGCTGCAGGTGGCCGACCTGCTCGGCCAGCATCGCCACCACCGTCAGCGCCTGGTACTTCGCCAGCAGGCCTGGCTCCTGCCCCCCCAGCCGCCGGGCGTCCAGGCGGGCCGCCTCCCCCGCCTGCGCGACGGCGGCCGCGAGCTCGGGCGAGGGCGAGACCAGCCACTCCTCCGTCGCCTCCACGCATTGCTTGGCCGCCGCGTGGTCGCGGACCAGAGACCGAGTGACCCGGGCCGCGGCGAGCAGGACGCGGAGGGCCGTCTGGCCGTCGTGGACGCGCGCCTGAAGGCCCGCCAGCCAGGTGAGCAGGTCGCGCGAGTCTTCCTGAGCCTCGGGCGGCTGCCCGGCCGCAGCCGGCGAGGGCTCGAGCGCCAGCCGAGCGGGCTCGGAGCCGAGGTACGCCGCCAGCACGAGGCGCTCGCGGGACAGGTCCCCCCGCTCCTGGGCCTCGCGCAGTCGCTGCGCCAGCCGGGCATCGAGCGGCCCGTCGGGCGGCTCTTGAGCCCGCAGGCTCCCGCTGAGCACGATCAGGGAGAGCAGAGCCGACAGCGCGGTCCGAGCGTCCATTTCGTCACCTCTGCGCGCCGTTTCGCAATCGCCGTGCCTGCGCCTGATCCCGTTGGGGCGTTCCTAAAGGACGGCCCTGCGGGTCCGGGCCCAGGCACAGGGCAATGCGCGCGCACGCGCGCCCAGCGCGGGCGTCCGGCGGGGGGCGTCCTTCCGCCGGGCTCCTTCCACCTCCCCCTACAGGACCCACCCCCTCCCTGCCGAAGAGGGGGCGTAGGCACGGGACTATCGAGGACAAGGGAACGCCATGCTCGGACTGAACTACGTGCTGGGGCTGCTCTCCGTCGACATGGGGATCGACCTCGGGACCGCCAACACGCTGGTGTGCGTGCGAGGCGAGGGCCTGATGCTCAACGAGCCCTCGGTGGTCGCGGTCCGCAAGGGGACCAACGAGGTCCTCATGGACGGGCAGGCCGTGGGGCACGCCGCCAAGGACATGCTGGGCAAGTGCCCGGCCGGGATCGAGGCGATCCGGCCCCTGAAGAACGGCGTGATCGCCGACTTCGAGATCACCGAGGCCATGCTGGCCTACTTCATTACCAAGGTGCACAACCGCCGGTTCGGTGTGCGGCCCCGGGTGGTGATCGGGGTCCCCAGCGGGATCACCACGGTCGAGAAGCAGGCGGTCTACAACTCGGCCGAGCGGGCGGGGGCCCGGCAGGTGTTCCTGATCGAGGAGCCGCGGGCCGCCGGGATCGGCGCCGGGCTGCCGATCCAGGAGCCGCAGGCCCACATGGTGGTCGACATCGGGGGCGGCACGGCGGACATCGCGGTGACCTCCCTGGCCGAGCTGGTCGCCTCCCGCTCGGTGCGCTGCGCTGGCGACACCTTCGACGAGGCGATCATCGAGCACCTGCGGCAGGTCCACAACCTGCACATCGGCGAGCTCACCGCCGAGAAGATCAAGTGCCAGATCGGCTCGGTCATGCCCATGGAGGACGAGGGGACCCTCGAGGTCAAGGGCCGTGACGTCAGCACGGGGCGCCCCCGGGGCTGCATCATCCACTCGGGCGAGGTGCGCGAGGTCCTGCGAGGCCCGGTCAGCACGATCAAGCGCTCGGTGATCGAGGTCCTCGAGGAGACGCCCCCCGAGCTGTCGGCGGACCTCGTCGACTCGGGCCTGATCCTCACCGGCGGCGGAGCCCTGCTGCGCGGCCTCGACCGCTACCTCGAGGAGGAGGTCGGGCTGCCGGTGCGCGTCGCCGACGACCCGATCTCCTGCGTGGCGCGCGGCACCGCGATCTTCCTGGAGAACCTGGACCGGTTCGCCGAGATCCTGGAGTCGTCGGACCAGCTGTAAGGGATCGCACCGGAAGGACGGAGCCCACCCCATGACCCCAGCGCGTACGGAGCACCTCGCGCGGGTGCGGGTCATCCGAGGGAGCTCGACGATCGTCGTCCCGGAGCGAGCGCCCGCGCGAGGTGGGCGGAGCGGCGGCGCGCGCGGAGCCTCACCAGCCACCGTCGCCCTCCCCAGGGAGGAGCAGCGCGCGCCGTCGGGGAGCCTCTCGGGCAGGGGCGCCGCGGCGGGAGGCTGTCACGAGGTGGCTGCCGAGTCGGAGCACCTCGCGCGGGTGCGGACTTTGG
>JAWLGW010000031.1:12576-16353 GCA_041690735.1 Planctomycetota bacterium | reverse complement strand
GCGGCGCACTTTGACCAGTATGTGTCCGTGGACGATCTGCTGGCGAGCGTGAGCCCGCGAGTGGGCGAAGCCGGCCAGGTAGATCACGTTGTCGAGGCGACGCTCGAGCAGCTGGATCAGGTTCTCGCCGGTGTTGCCCTTCATGGCGTGAGCCTTGGCGAACAGGTTGCGGAACGGCTTCTCGTAGATGCCGTAGGTCCGCTTCGCCTTCTGCTTCTCACGCAGCTGCAGGCCGTACTCGCTCCGCTTCTTGCGGGTCCAGGGGTGCTCGCCCGGCGGGTGGGCCCGCTTGGCGATGGCGCACTTGACGGTCTCGCAGCGGGCGCCCTTGAGGAACAGCTTCATTCCCTCGCGGCGGCACAGCTTGCACTTCGGTCCGGTGTAGCGGGACATGCTGGGTGCCTCCTAGACGCGGCGCTTCTTCTTGGGGCGGCAGCCGTTGTGCGGCAGCGGGGTCACGTCCTCGATGCTGCGGATCTCGATGCCCGCGGCCTTGAGGGCGCGGACGGCGCTCTCTCGACCCGAGCCCGGACCCTTCACACGGACGTCCAGCTCGCGCAGGCCCATCTTGCGGGCCTTCTGCGCCAGCTCCTCGCAGGCGCGCTGCGCGGCGAAGGGCGTCGACTTGCGGCTGCCCTTGTAGCCGATCGTGCCGGCCGAGGCCCAGCACAGGGCGCCGCCGTTCTTGTCGGTGATCGTGATGATCGTGTTGTTGAAGGTCGCCTTGATGTGGGCGATCCCCTTGGTGACGTGACGCTTGCCCTTCTTGCCCTTGCGCTCGTCGGCGCCGGCCTCGGCTGCGTCGTCCTGCTGGATCGTGGTCTCGTCGCTCATGTTCTTTCGTTACCGCGCGCTTAGCGCATCGCCTTGATGCTCTTCTTGACGGCCACCGTCTTCGCCTTGCCCTTGCGGGTGCGGGCGTTGGTCTTGGTGCGCTGACCGCGCACCGGCAGACCGCGACGGTGCCGCAGGCCCCGATAGCAGCCGATGTCCTTGAGCCGCTGAATGTTGCTCTGGACCAGCCGCCGCAGGGAGCCCTCGACCGTGTACTTCTGCTCGATCTCCGTGGCGATCCGCTTGACCTCGTCTTCGGTGAGGTCCTTGGCGCGCACGCCCGGGTTGACGTTGGTGTCGGCGAGGATCTTGCCCGCGGTGGTGTGCCCGATCCCGAAGATGTAGGTCAGCGCGATCTCGACGCGCTTGTCGTTCGGGATGTCGACGCCTGCGATACGCGGCATTCCTCAGCCCTGCCTTTGCTTGTGCTTGGGGTTGGCACAGATCACACGGACCACACCGCGCCGGCGCACGACCTTGCACAGCTCGCAGATGCGCCTGACGGACGATCTGACCTTCATGGGGGTCCTCGTTAGTTCCCGTTGATTCCGTTGCTTACGATTCCGGACGGCAGACGCACCTTGGCCGCAGCGCGTCCGGGAAAGCGACACATGTTAGCGGCATCCCCGAAGAACGAAAGGGTAAATGCCGGGGAATTGCTCCCCGAGTTGCTAAGGGGGCTAACCCTAGCGAGCAAAGGAAGTTGGCCCCCGGGGGCCGGGGGCTCCAGCCAGGAGGAGGGCCGACCGGAGCCCGCGTCGGACGGGGCTCAGCCGCGCAGCCAGCGACCTCCCCGCTGCTGGTATCGGGAGGTGATCTCGACCACGGCGCGCATGATGCGGCGCTCCACGTCGGTCAGCGCGTCGAGGCCGCGCTCGTTGTCGAGGCCCAGCGACCCCTCGATCTGCTCCGAGAGGTTGCCGCCGATGTCGAACAGCTCCACGATGGTCTTGATGGCGGTCGCCTCGTCCACCTGGGTGGGCAGGTCGCCCATGAGGTCGTCGATGGTCCGGACGGAGCGCTCCGCCTCCTCCTCGGCGCGGATCGTCGACTCGACGTCGGTGGCCTCGATCACCGCGCCGGCCTCGGCGACGGCGCCGAGGTCGAACCGGCTCTCCACGGTGACGGCGCGCAGCAGCCGGTCGGAGGTGGGGTTCGCGATGACGTGGTCGGTCCGCGGCGGGACCAGGATCACCTCGCCCGGCTGCACGCTCCGCTCGACCTCCGCGATGCGGATCGACCCCTCTCCTGCCAGCAGGCACACCAGCTCTTCGCTCTCGTAGTGCTGGTGGGCCATGGTCTGCTCGCCCGGGTCGAGCTCCAGCTCCCAGAAGGACTGGAAGTGCCGGGAGCGGCCCTCGAGCCGGAACTCCGGGTGACTCTTCAAGCGACGTAGCCTCATGCCACCTCCTCTCCAACGGAATGCGCGCGGACGGCGAGCGCCAGCGCGTCGCCCCGGCGGGCGCCGAGCCGATCGCGGGCGCTGCCGGCGTTGACCGAGATCTCCAGGAGCCCGCTCGACCCCGCGATGAGGAGCAGCGCTCCCTCGTCGCGCTCGCTGTAGCTGCGGCACACCGGGCCGGGCACAGCGGCGTCGCCGAGGGTCAGCTCGACCACCTCGGGGAGGTCGACCAGCGGGACGTTGGTGATCAGGTTGCCGAAGCGGTCCACGTAGATCACCTCGCCCTCGATCCGATCGGGGCCGACGGTGCGCGGACGGGGCAGGACCAGGGGCTGGATCGCGTCGATCTCGGGGCCGAGGCGGCGAGGGTCGAGGCCGAGGGCGAGGTGGGCCGCGACGGGGGCAAAGATGTCCCGACCGTGGAAGGTCGTCGAGACGCGCGGCAGGAAGAACTCGGGGTTCTCCACCGAGATCACGTGAGCGGGAGGGTCGCGCTCGAGCACTCGGGTCAGGAGGCCATTGTCGGGGGCGAGGTAGGTGGCGCGCGAGGAGCGGGCGCATACGATCCGCCGCTCGGAGCCCACTCCGGGGTCGACGACCGCCACGTGGACGGTCCCCCAGGGGAAATAGGGCGCCGCCGAGTCGAGCAGAAAGGCCGCGTCGGCGACCGCCTGCGGCGCCACCTCGTGGGTCAGGTCCACGATCCGCACGGACGGGGCGAGGTTGGTGATCACCCCGTGCATGACGCCCGCGTAGACGTCTCGCCTGCCGAAGTCGGTCAGGAGCGTGACGGTCGCGGTGGGTCCGTCCGAGTCCCGCTTCAAGCCTTCCCTCGAGCGACGGCGACGTTCCCCCCCCAGGGAGCCGCTCGCGAGCCGTCGTCCTCCCCGAATCTTTGCACCGAGGGCCGACACACGCCAGGGGTTTACGACGGAGTCCGGGGGTGTCGGCTGGAGGTGTTAGGGTTTCGTTCGTGCCGGAGGGAGTCTCATGGGCGAGCGCGATCGCCGAGAGTTCGAGGCAGAGCCCGAGATCGGGCTGCAGATCGGGCTGCAGATCGGGCAGGAGACCGGGCAGGAGATCGGGCTGCAGGCGGGCCAGCGGGTCAGGCTGGGGCGGCACCCCGAGCTGGGGTCGGTGTGGGCGCTGGAGCCGCACCCGCACGTCCCCTCCTGCGAGCGGTGGACGCACCGCCTGCCGGCCCGCGGCGCGCCCGGGAGCGCGTCCGCCAGCCCGCTCCCGCCCCGCCGCCTGCTCCAAGGACCGTCCGGACGGCGCCGACCGCTCGCCGTGGGGCTGCGCAGCGACCCCTACCCGCCGGCGGAGCGGCGGGCCCGGAGGACGGCGGAGCTCCTCCGGTCTCTGAACGGCGGGACTCAGGCCTCGATCGTGATCACGACCCGCTCGGACCTGGTGGTGCGAGACCTCGACCTGCTGCTCGCCGCCCGCGCGCGCGGCTGCCGCGTGCACGTGGACCTCGCCGTACCCACCACCTGCGAGGAGCTGGCGGCGACGCTCGAGCCGTGGGCTCCCTCTCCGGC
>JAWLGW010000031.1:0-12566 GCA_041690735.1 Planctomycetota bacterium | reverse complement strand
GGAGGCGGGCCTGTCGGTCGGCGTGGTGGCGGCGCCGATCGTGCCCGGTCTCTTGCCCGAGACGCGTGAGCTGCGGCGGGTGCTGTGCGCAGGTCAGGCGGCCGGCGCCAGGACCTTTGCGGTTCGGCCGGTGCAGGTCGGCAACGCCGAGCGGGCGGAGCTGCTCCGCCGCGTGGAGCGCCTCCGGCCCGACCGGCTGCCCGCCGTGCGTCGGGCGCTGGCCTGGAGGAGGGCCACGGCGGAGGCGCGCGAGCGGCTGGCGGCGGCTGCCGTGGCCTTGCGCGGGCAATACCGCCTCGGCGGCGCTCCGTTCCCGCTCCTCGGCGCTCAGCAGCTCGATCTGTTCGAGCTCGACGGCGAGCGGAGGAGGCCAGGCGCCAGCTCGCCCACGGCGGCGGTCGCCTGAGCGGCGGCGGTGAGCGCAGCCTCTTTACTGGCGCACGCAGGCCAGACTGGTCCAGGGCGTCCACTCGGGCGGGACCTGCCCCAGCGGCTCGATGCGCACCGCCGCCCCGTGCTGCTCGCGGATCCGCGCGGCGACCCACTCCTGCGCTCCTGGCAGCCGCACCTCGACGACCTGGTCGAGCCACTGCGGAGGGAGACCTACCTCGCGGCGCGCAACCTCTGTTCTCTGCCCGTCGAGGCCCACCACCTCGGCGGTCGGCGGGTCCGCGTCGCGCTCGACCACCACGGTGCCCGCGACCCGGCCGCCGGCCCTGGGGATCGTGGCCAGCGCCTCCACCTCGCAGGGGCGGCGGATGCCGGTGCGAGGGCGATGCGTCGGGGGAGGAAAGGTGACCCGGACCTGGCCCAGGCCGACCCACACGACCTCGCGGGGGCCGCGCACCCGAACCGCGGCCCCGCGCCGTATCTCCACGATCCCCTCCGCGGGGCCGCCGCCTTCGACCTCGTACCCGATCCGCTGGCCGCGCTGTACGACATCGGTGAGCAGCCGGCTCCAGGGGACCTCGAGGTAGCCGCCCGAGATCGTGACCGCCTGCGCGAGCTGGCCGGTTGCGAGGCCCACCACCACCGCGGGCTCGAACACGCCGTCGCCGAGGCGATCGACCACGGCCCAGCAACCAACCGCCAGCCACCTGGGGGGCTCGCCTCCTTCGTTGAGCGGCGCGGGCGGCGGCTCCGCGGAAGCGTCGCCGGGGGGTCCCCGGGGCGTCTCCGCGGAAGCGTGGGAGGCGGAACCCGGGGACCTTTCCGCGGAAGCGTGGGAGGCGGGACTCGGTTCCGCGGAGGCGTCGGCGGAGGGCGTGGAGGGCGATTCCGCGGAAGCGTGGGAGGCGGGACCCGGTTCCGCGGAGGCGTCGGCGGAGGGCGTGGAGGGCGGTTCCGCGGAAGCGTTTGTGCCTGGCTCTCCGCTCTCCAGCAGCAGCGCCCGCGTCTGCGGGTGCTGCAGGGCGAGGCCGCTGCCCAGGAGCAGGAAGCTGAGGCCGCACCCCAGGGCCGGCAGCAGCGGCGAGCTGCGGCGGTGCGGGTCGTCGACGCTGCTCCGACTCACGGCGCCTCCAGCCAGCGAGCCAGCTGTTCGGGGGTGTTCACGTTGGCGAAGCTGGGGCTCGGGGCCATGGGGAGCCAGTGCACGTCGAGGCTCTCGAGGACGCGGGTCAAGCCGAGGGCCCGACGCCGCAGGGCCGCCTGGAGGACGGGCAGGCAGCGGCGGTGGTAGGCGGCGTGGAGCGGCTGCGGCCGGCCCTCCACCACGGGGACCACCGCGACCGCGTCCCTGGGCGGGGTGGCGACGAGCTGACGCAAGAGGTCCGGCGCCAGGCGGGGCATGTCGCAGGCGACCACGACGGTCCACGGGCGGGCCGCGAACCGCAGCGCCGCCTCCAGGCCGCTCACCGGCCCCCGGCCCGGCTCCGCGTCCCGGATCAGCGAGGCGCCGTGGAGCGCGGCCCCGCTCGCCGCGGCCGCGGCGACGAAGGCGGGCAGCTCGGCGGCGACGACCCCCCGGTCCTGCGCCCCGGCGGCGGCGAGGGCGTCGAGGGCGCGCTGCAGGAGGGAGCGCCCGTCGGAGGTGGCGACGAACGGCTTGGGCCGCTTCATGCGGCGGCCGGCGCCGCCCGCCAGGACGGCGCCCGAGAAGCTGACCGAGGGCGGGCTACCCAGCGGGCTTGGCGCGGGTGACGATCCCGTCGACGGCGTCGAAGAAGGCCAGCAGGCGGTTGGCGAGCTCGCCGGCGTCGTCCTGGGAGAGGTTCGCCAGGCGGTCGCCGATCTGCCGGGTGCCGAGGAGCTCGCGCACCTCATCGCGGGAGCGCTTGAGGTTCTCGAGGGCGCTCCCCTTGATCCGGATCTCGTACAGGTCGCTCATGGGTGGGGGCAGCTAGGGGCAGAGAGGGAGACGGAGCCCCGCCGCGCCTGCAGGAGGAGACGCGGTTGGGGCAGAGGATCGGCCAGCCCCGCCGGCGGGCCGGCGGTGGAGAGAGGTCAGGCGATCGAGTGCGCCGCAGCGCACCGGCCTAAGCCTTGGCCTCGGCCTTCTTCTTCTTGCCCTTCTTCTTGGGCGCGCCCTCGGCGGCCGCGCGGGCGCGGCGCTCCGCCTTGGCCTTGGCGCCCCGCTTGCGGGCGCGCTTCTTGGTGGCCGCCTCGCCCTCGGTCACCTTCTGGACGACCTTGCGCTCCTTGAGGCGGGTCGCCTTGCCCACGCGGTCACGCAGGAAGTACAGCTTGGCCCGACGGACGACGCCGTGGCGCTTGACCTTGATCCCGACCACGTTGGGCGAGTGGACCGGGAAGGTGCGCTCCACACCCTCGCCGTCGACCAGGCGACGGACGGTGAAGCTCTCGCGCAGCCCGCCGTGCTTCCTGGCGATCACGGTGCCCGAGAACAGCTGAATGCGGCTCTTGTCGCCCTCGACGATCCGGACCTGAACGTCGACGGTGTCGCCGATGTCGAACTCCGGGATCTCCTTGTCGCTCTGCCGCTGCTCGGCCTGGAGCGTGACGTCGTTGTTGCTCATTCCCTGACTCCTGCCTGTTCTTCGCGACGCCCTCGCGGGTCGTCGGTCATGTCCTCGTTCGCGTCCCGGCTGCGTGCGAGCATGTCCGGGCGCCGTTGTCTGGTGCGCTCGAGCGCCTGCTCCTCTCGCCAGCGGGCGATCCCCTGATGGTCCCCCGAGAGGAGCACCTCGGGGACCTCCATGCCGCGGAAGACGCGCGGCCGAGTGTATTGCGGACCCTCGAGCAACGCACCCCTCCGGGCGAAGGAATCGTCGCGGGCCCCCTCGGCCGCCCCCAGGGCTCCCGGCAGGAGGCGCGTCACACCGTCGATTACGACCATGGCCGCCACCTCGCCGCCCGACAGCACGTAATCCCCGATCGACACCTCCAGGGGCCGCAGCCCCTCCCGCACCCGCTCGTCGAAGCCCTCGTAGTGCCCGCACAGGAGCGAGAGCCAGGCCTCTCCCGCCAGCTCCTCCAGGAGCGCCTGGTCGAGGGGGCGCCCCTGCGGGGTCAGCATGATCCGCCGCGGCTCACCGGCCAGCCCCGCCTCGTGCCCGGCGCGGACCACCGCCTCGTCCGAGGCGAAGATCGGCCCGCAGGTGAGCACCATGCCGGGTCCCCCGCCGAAGGGCCGATCGTCCACGCTCTTGTGGCGGTCGGTGGCGTGCTGGCGGAAGTCGTGCAGGTGCACGTCCACCAGCCCCTTCTCCCGCGCCAGCCGCACCAGCCCGTGGCCGAGGAACCCCTCGAACATGGCCGGGAACAGCGTGTGGACGTCGACCCGCACGGGGCACTCCGGCCGCAGCGCGGCGAGGGAACGGCTGGGGCCGCTACAGGCCGCCGGCCTTCTTCGCCTCGCGCCGCTCCTTCTTGCTCATCGGCTTCTGGACGGCCTGCTGCAGCTTCTTGCGCTGCAGGGCCTCCTCGCGCTTCTTGCGCTTCTCCTCCTTCTCGGCCTCGCGGGCCACCCGCTCCTCGGGCGACAGGGCGCGCTTCTTCTGCGAGCCCGGCACCTCGACGCCCTGGTTGAGCAGGATCGACATGACGGTCGTCGTCGGCCGCGCGCCGTGGCTCAGCCAGTAGCCGATCCGCTCCCGGTTCAGCGAGTACTTCTTGTCCTCGTCGGCGATCTGGGGGTCGTAGTGCCCCAGCTCCTCGATCGCGCGCCCGTCCCGGCGGGTCCGGTGGTCGAACACGCAGATGCGATAGAAGGAGCGGTTCTTGCGACCCAGTCGCTTGAGCCTCATCCGCACGGCCATGGTCTCGTCCCTCTCGGCAGGGGCGCCGTTACCGGCGCGCCCTCCTCTTCTTCTTGTCTTTCTTGCGGTCCTTCTTGGGGCCCTTCGCCCGGGCCTTCTTGCCCGAACGGAGGAGGGCCTTGCCCCCCGGCAAGCGCTTGAGCGCGTGCTCGGTCCCCTGGGGGGTCATGAGCGCATTGAGGTCGCCCATGCGACCAAAGTCCCCAATCATGCGCTTCATGGCCTTGAACTGCTTGACCAGAGCGTTGACGTCCTGCACGGACGTCCCGCTCCCCTTGGCGATCCGCCGGCGCCGGCTCCCGCCCGTCCGTCCGCTGAGGAGGTCGGGGTCCTTGCGCTCATGGCGGGTCATCGAGCTGATGATCGCCTCGATCGGCTTGAGCTCGTCGCCCTGGATGTCGATGCCCTTGAGCATGCCGCCCACGCCGGGCAGCATGCCCAGCAGCTGCTTGAGCGGGCCCATCTTCTTGAGGGTCTGCAGCTGGTTGAGGAAGTCCTCGAAGTTCCACTTCCCCGACAGCAGCCGCTGGGCGCTCTTCTCGGCCTGCTTCTCGTCGACGTGCTCCTGGGCGATCTCGACCAGGCGCACCACGTCGCCCATGCCCAGGATCCGCGAGGCCATGCCCTCGGGGCGGAACTCCTCCAGGCGGTCGAGCTTCTCGCCGGTGCCGATGAACTTGATCGTCTTGCCCGTGACCGCCTTGATCGAGAGGGCCGCGCCGCCGCGGGCGTCGCCGTCGAGCTTGGTGAGGATCACGCCCGAGATGTCGAGCTCGGCGTCGAACTGCTTGGCGGAGTTGACGGCGTCCTGCCCGGTCATGGCGTCGCAGACCAGGAACACGTTGTGGGGCTCGGCGCGCTTGTGCACGTCCTTGAGCTCCGCCATCAGCTCTTCGTCGATGTGGAGCCGGCCGGCCGTGTCGAGGATGACCACGTCCCGCCCCGACTCGGCGGCGTGGCGGATCCCGTTGGTGCACACCTCGGCGGCGCGGGTGCCGCGCTTGAACAGCCCGGTGATCCCCTTGCGCTCGCCCGGCTTCTCCGAGTAGACGGGCAGGTTCAGCTGTTCGCCCAGCACCTTGAGCTGGTCGATCGCGGCCGGGCGCTGCAGGTCGGCCGCCACCAGCAGGGGCTTCTTCTTCTTCTTCTCGACCAGGTACTTGGCGAGCTTGCCCGTGGTGGTGGTCTTGCCCGAGCCCTGCAGGCCGACCATCATGATGATCGTCGGGCCCTTGCCGGGGGGAGCCTCGATCACCCGGGTGTCGATCGGCCCCATGAGGTGGATCAGCTCGTCGTTGACGACCTTGACGATCTGCTGGCTGGGGTCGACCCCCTCCACCTTGAGCTGACCGACCGCGGCCGCCTTGACCCGGTCGATGAACCCGCGCACGACCGCGATGGACACGTCGGCCTCGAGGAGGGCCTTGCGCACTTCGCGCAGACCCTCGTCGATGTTCGCCTCGGTGAGCTTGCCCCCCGAGGCGAGCCGCTCCATGGCGGCGCCCAGACTGTCGGATAGCTGGTCGAACACGACGGATCCTGACGAAAACCCGCCCCGGGCCGCGCCGGTAAGGGCGGAGCCGGGGCGATGGCGAAAGCGCAATTGTAGGGGCGGGTTGGACTTTCGCAACCATCTTCGCCGGAAACGGCGGAGGTCGCGGCCTCCCGCGCCGGGTGGTTCCCGGCGGTGGCACGTCTGCGTAAGTCCCTATCTTACAGTGAGGCGCTGGCGGCGAGAGTCAGGCCGCGCGGCGGAGGGTCTGGGAGGGGGTCTCCCGGAAGATCGCGGCGCCCACTGCCCGCAGCTTGTCCTCCAGCGCCTCGTACCCCCGATCGATATGGTGCAGGCCCCGGACCACGGTCCGGCCCTCCGCCACCAGCCCCGCCAGCACCAGCGCCGCGCCCGCCCGCAGGTCGGTGGCCTCCACCTCGGCCCCCTGCAGCGGGGTCGCCCCGCGCAGGACGGCGGCGGCCCCCTCCTTGCGGGCGTCGGCCCCCATGCGGTTGAGCTCGGCCAGGTGCATGAAGCGCTCGGGGTAGATCGTCTCGCGGACCACCGAGACGCCGTTGGCCTGGGTGAGCAGGGTGACCAGGGGCGCCTGCAGGTCGGTGGGGAAGCCGGGGTAGGGGAGGGTCGTCACCTCGACCGGGCGCAGCGGGCCGTCCCGGCGCACCCGCACCAGGTCGGGGGCCTCCTCGTGCAGCTCGACGCCGGCCGCGCTCAGGACCTCGGTCACCGCCCCCAGGTGGTCGAGGCGCACGTCCTCCACCAGAACATCGCCGCCCGCCATGGCCGCGGCCATGAGGAAGGTCCCGGCCTCGATCCGGTCGGCCACCACGGTCTGCTGCGCGCCGTGCAGGCGCTCCACCCCCTCGACCACCAGGCGCGAGGTGCCGGCGCCGGCGATCCGGGCCCCCATGGCGCGCAGCAGGCGGATCAGCTCGACCACCTCCGGCTCGCAGGCGGCGCCCTCGATCACCGACTGCCCCTCGGCCAGGCAGGCCGCCATGAGGACGTTGGCCGTGGCGCCCACGCTCGAGCCGCAGGGGCCGGCCAGGTGCATGCGCGCCCCGCGCAGGCGCCCGCCCGGCGCCCGGGCGACCACGGTGCCGTGCTCGAGCTCGACCTCGGCCCCCAAGGCCCGCAACCCCTTGATGTGCAGGTCGACCGGCCGTAGCCCGATCACGCAGCCGCCGGGCAGGGCCACCCGGGCCTCGCCGCGCTTGGCCACCAGCGGCCCCAGCAGGTAGATCGAGGCGCGCATGCGCGACACCAGGTCGTAGGGCGCCTCGCAGCTGCCCTCGTCCGTCACCTGGAAGCCGAAGGTGTTCGGCCCGCGCTGCTCGGCGCGCAGCCCCACGTGGCCGAGGATCGTCAGCAGGGTGCGCACGTCCTGCAGGTCGGGGACGTTGCGCAGCAGGCAGGGCTCGTCGGTGAGCAGCGTCGCCGCCAGGAGCGGCAGCGCGGCGTTCTTGGCGCCGCTCACCCGCAGCGTGCCCTCCAGCGGGCGACCTCCCTCGACGACCAGCCTCTCCACGCAGCCCCCAGACGGCCGACGGGTCGGCCACTGGGTGTATCGGTCATCTCCCGGGATCACCTTGAACGATGTCGAGGAGGTCCGTGTCCGTGCCCGGGCCCGTGTCCGCCTACACCGCGTTGAACCCCTCGCAGCTCACCAGCACCCGCTCCTCCCCCAGCAGCCCCCGCAGGTGCGCCACCACCCGGTCCAAGGCCTCCAGGCGCGTCCACTCCGCGAACCCGTGCGCCTCCAGCAGCCCCACCAGCGGCGTCCGCGCCGTGCGCAGGCCGCCGCTGCCGTCGCCGAGCAGGTAGTGGTCCACGATCACCCGGTCCGCCGCCGCGCCCAGCGCCCGGCCGAAGCGGTCCAGGTCGTCGATCGGCAGCAGCGGGCTGACGGTCGCCTGGGCCGACACGCCTGCCGACCGCGCCTGGGCCAGCACCTCCAGGCGCCGGGCCGGAGGCGTCGCGTGGGGCGGCAGCCCCGGCACCGGGTCGAGGTCGGTCTCCACCGTCATCGACAGCCACACCGCGCACCGCTCGCCCAGGGCCGTCAGCAGGTCGAGGTCCCGGGCCACCAGGGGCGAACGGGTCTGCACCACCAGCAGGTCGGGGGGCCGGTCCTGCATAACCTCCAGCACGCCGCGGGTCAGCCGCAGGGTCGCCTCCTGCGGCAGGTAGGGGTCGGTGCTGGAGCTCATGTAGATCCGCACCGGCTTGGGCGCGCCGCGGCGGGGGCGCTTGAGGCGGTCGTGGTCGCGGACGTACGCCGCCACGGCGTCCTGCTTGGCGCCGTACAGCCCCCAGGGGCGCCCCTTGGTGATCCAGCCGTTGTGCTGGGCGTAGCAGAACACCCCGCAGGCGGCCTTGGCGAAGGAGCAGCCCAGGTAGGGGTTGAGGGTGTGGGTGAAGCCCTCCTTCAGGAAGCCCCCGGTCTTGGTGAGGATCGACCGGTTGGCGACCAGGAGAGAACCCGCGGGATCCCTCACCGTCCCTCCTCCCCCAGCTCGACCAGCGCGGCGGCCGCCTCCTCCGCCCCCGCGGCCGCGGCCTGCCGCAGCAGCGCCAGGGCCTCGTCGTGCCTCTTGGGTTCGCGCGGCAGGCGCAGCAGGTCCAGGGTCACCCGTGTCGCCGCCGCGGGATCCCCTTGCCCGAGGTGGAGGTTCGCCAGGTCGACGAGCGCTGGTGCGTCGCCGAGCTCCCCGGCCCGCTGCAGCCACCGGGCGGCGGCAGGCAGGTCCTTGGGGCCGCCTTGGCCTGACAGGCTCAGGTCCGCGAGCAGGCGCATCGCGAACGTGTCCGTCCGCCCCGCCGCGGCGACCCACTCCTGCAGCAGGGCGCGGGCCAGGGCGGGGCAGGCGTTCGCGCCCTCGCCGTCGATGATCGCGCGGGCGAACAGCCGGACCGCCTTGGAGTCGCCTGCGGTGGCCGCGGCGAAGTACCACCGCAGCGCCTCGGCCGGGTCGACCGTGACGGTGCTCACCTCTGCTTTGCGCCCCGCGAACACTTCTCCTCGGAAGCGGAGCCCGCCCGGCTCTTCGGCGCCGCCGAAGCTCTGGTCGTAAATCGGGTCCGGCCCGCGGCGCTGGGCCAGGACCTCGGCCAGGGGCGGCTGCCCGTCCCCCGAGGCGGTCGCCTCCTGCAGCGCGGGCCAGCGGTCGAGCAGCTGATCCAGGGCGCCGTCCGCCAGCTCCTGGTGGTCGGAGCGGGCGTTGGGCAGCCGGCGCAGCTCGGTCAGATACGACAGCACGCCGAGCCCCTCGAGCAGCTGCCCCTCGCGACTCACCCATCGCCCCAGGTGGATCGCGGCGCGCAGGCTCCCCGCGCGGGCGGCGCGCTCGAACCACTCCAGCGCCGCCGGCAGGTCGCGGGGGCCCGCTACCCCGCCGGCCAGCATCTCGCCATAGAAGACGACCGCGTCGGGGTCGGTCCCCGCGGCGGCGGCCTGGCGCGCCAGCTCGCGAGGCGTGAGCCTCTCGCTGCGGAGCCTCCCTTCGACGAGGTGCCGGGCCAGCGTCGTGAGCGTCTCGGCGTCGCCAGCCTCGGCCGCGTGACGCCACCACAGGACCGCCAGCGGGCGGTCCCGCCGGCCCCGCTCGGCTCCGTCCCACAGCTTGTTTCCGAGCTGTCGGCAGGGGACTTGGTGGCCCATGGGGAGCATGCCGAGCGGCGCGCGCAGCGTGGGCGCTCTCTCGGTGAGCGGCCGGGTGCGCGCGACCAGGGCGTCGATCGGGGGCAGCGCGACGTCGAGGTCGATCGCGGCGCTCGCCGCCTCGGCGCCGTCTGCCTCTGCCTCCGGCCCGAGAGACGGCGCGGCCGCGTCAGCTGCGACCGGCTGCGCCAAATCGGAGGTCGAGCGGTCGACGGGGCGCGCGGGGGCTGGGTAGGCAAGCACCACGGCACCGAGGCCGAGGGCGCCGAGCGCCCCCGCCGCTGCGAGGCCGGCGCGACGGGAGCTCGCCGGCGCCTCGCCTCGCTCCAGCGCCGCGGCGAAGGCAGCGGCGCTGGGCGGGCGCAGGCCCGGCTCCTTGGCCAGCGCCTGCCGGCACAGGCGGTCCAGGGCCGCCGGCACCTCGGGCCGCAGGGCCCGTGGCGATGGCGCCGGGGCCCGCAGGACCTGGTCGAGGACAGCGAGGGCGCTCCCGCCGCGGAAGGGAGGCTGGCCGGTGAGGCAGGCGTACAGCAGCGCCCCCAGCCCGTACACGTCGGTGGCCGGGCCGACCGCGGCCCGGTCGCCGCGGGCCTGCTCGGGCGCCATGGTGCCCGGCGTACCGAGGACGTCGCCGGTGCGGGTGAGGGAGTGCTCCCAGGCGGCGCTGGCCAGGCCGAAGTCGGTCAGCTGCGCGTCGCCGCGCTCGTCGAGGAGGACGTTGGCCGGCTTGAGGTCGCGGTGGAGGACCCCTGCCGCGTGCGCGTGCGCCACGGCGCTCGCCACCTGATTCACCAGGCGCGCGGCCTCTGCCGGCGGGAGCGGACCCTCCTGAGCCAGGCGGTCGGCGAGGGAGCCCCCCTCGACCAGGTCCAGCACCAGGTAGCAGCGCCCGCCGGCGCTGCCGGCGGCGTGCACCCCGATCACGTGCGGGTGCCGGTCGACGGCGGCCAGGGCCTGCCCCTCGCGCTCGAACCGCAGCAGGAGCTCCGGATCGGTGGCGGTCAACGCCTTGATCGCGCAGGGGGCGCCGGTCTCGACGTGTCGAGCCCCGAACACGGTCGCCATGCCGCCCGAGCCGAGGCGCTGTTCGAGCACGTAGGGGCCGATGCGGGCGCCGGGGGTCCAGGCGGTGGGCTGCACGCCCTCACCCTGCCAGGCGGTGAGCGAGATCGCCAGGTAGGTGACCGGCAGCGAGGCAGCCGATCCACATCTCCTGGGACACCCCGGGGCGTGGGGGGCGCTCCCGCGCAGGGCGTGCCGGTGTCAGCGCTTACCGTCCAGCGCCCGGAGCGCCTCCGCTGCGACCGCGTCGCCGCGCTCGGCGTAGCGGCGCAGCACGGCGATCGCCTGCTCCCGCTCCTGGTCGTCGGCCGCCAGCAGGGGCGCCAGCTGGGCGACCGCCTCCGGTGCCTCGCTCATGTCGAACCGGACCCTGGCCAGCCCCAGGCGGGCCTCGTCGCGGCCGAGGGCGACGGCCCTCTGATACAGGGTAGCCGCGCGCTGCAGGTCGGCGAGACCTCCGACCCCCGTGTGCGTCACGCCCGCCAGCTCGATCAGCGCCTCGGCGTCCTCGGGGAAGCGGGCGACCTGGTCCTCCAGCAGCGCGCGGCCGAGCGACGGCGCCGGCGGGGCGCCCCTCCCTCGGCTCAGCGAGCTCGCCAGGAGGCGGAGCGCCTTTCCCTCTCCGGCGCGAGCGGCCGCGAAGTACCACCGCAGCGCCTCGGACGCGTCGGGCTCGACCGTCCCCACCTCCGCCTTGCGCCCGGCGAACAGCTCTCCGCGGTAGCGGATGCCCTCCGGCGTGTCGGCGCCGCCCAGCGTGTGCCCGCGGAGCGGGTCGGGGCCGCGGGGCCGAGTCAGCACCTCGACCAGGGCCGGCGATCCCTCCGCTGCACGCAGGGCGTCCTGCAGGCTCGGCCAGCGCGCCAGCAGCTTCGCCTGGGTCCGCTCGGCGAGCTCCAGCCAATCCGGGCGGGCTTCGGGTCGGCGCCGCAGGACATCCGTGTGCGACAGCGCCGCCAGCCCGTCGAGCAGGTCGCGCTCGCGGGCCACCCACTCGCCCCAGTGGATCGCCGCCCGCAGGTTGCCAGCGCTCGCGGCGTCCTCCAGGAGCTCCAGCGCCCCGGGCAGGTCGCGCGGACCGCCGCCGGTCCCATGGGCCAGCATCTCGGCGTAGAACACGAGCGCGTCCGGATCGGTCCCGGCGGCGGCGGCCCGCTCCGCCAGGCTGCGGGCCAGACCGGCGCGGCCGCTGCGGAGCCCCCCTTCGGCGAGGTGAAACGCCAGGGTCGCCAGCGCCTCCGTGTCGCCGGCCTCGGCGGCGTGCCGCCACCAGAGCGCGGCCAGAAGCCGGTCCCGCGGGGCGCCGTCGGCGGCGTTCCACAGCTTGTTGCCCAAGGTCCGGTAGGCCTGCCGGGGCGTCACGTCGACCAGGCCGAGCGGGCCGCGCAGCGAAGGCGCCTCTGCGGCGAGGGCCGCCGTCCGTTCGACGAGGAGGGGGACCGGCGGGAGCGGCACGTCGAGGTCGATCGGCCCTCGACTCGCGGTGGGAGCATGCTGTCCAGCAGGTCGCTCCTGCTCCACGCCCGCCGCCTCGGTCGCGGCGGACCGCGGCGACGGCGTCGGGGCGACGGCGGGCGTGAGAGCGCCCTGGGCTGGAGCGCGCGACCCCGCCGCGGCGAGCGCCAGGGCGAAGACCAGGGCGGCGGCGAGGGCGCCCGCCAGGGTTCCGGCGGTCAGGCGCGGCCGGGCCACCGCCTGTCCCGGCGCCAGCGCCTCGGCGAACGCCGCGGCGCTCGCGGGCCGCTGCGACGGCTCCTTGGCCAGCGCCTGCCGGCACAGGCGGTCCAGCGCCGCCGGCAGCTCGGGCCGTAGGTTCCGCGGCGAGGGCGCCGGAGCGCGCAGGACCTGGTCGAGGACGGCGAGGGCGCTCCCGCCGCGGAAGGGCGCCTCGCCGGTGAGGCAGGCATACAGCAGCGCCCCCAGCCCGTACACGTCGGTGGCCGGGCCGACCGCCGCCCGGTCGCCGCGGGCCTGCTCGGGCGCCATGTAGCCGGGCGTGCCCAGCACGTCGCCGGTGCGGGTGAGGGAGTGCTCCCAGGCGGCGCTGGCCAGGCCGAAGTCCGTCAGCAGCGCGTCGCCGCGCCCGTCGAGGAGGACGTTGGCGGGCTTGAGG